>JBGOXA010000093.1:0-6682 GCA_041478915.1 Dehalococcoidia bacterium | reverse complement strand
GATTCGAAAATATCGGCTGCCATTCCGGCACAATCGCCTACGTTGTCACCAACCTGGTCAGCAATCACGGCGGCATTGCGCGGGTCATCCTCAGGGATGCCCTTTTCCACCTTGCCCACCAGGTCAGCTCCGACATCAGCCGACTTGGTATAGATACCACCACCAACACGCATGAATAAGGCAATTAATGTCGCACCAAAGCCAAAACCTATCAGCACCAGGGGAGCATCCCTAAAGAAGATAAGGAAGATGATGGTCCCCCCCAGCAGGCCAAGCCCATCGGTGAGCATGCCAGTTATGGTGCCGCTGCGGTAGGCGATCTTCAGAGCTTTGGTGAAGCTGCTGCGCGAAGCCTCGGCCACCCTGACATTGCCCTGCATGGCCATATTCATGCCGATATAGCCCACCACAGCAGAGAATAAGGCCCCCATTAAGAAGCCACCACCACGGCCAAGACCGATCAGCCACTTCGGGTTGCCATATTCAGATTTAGTAGTTTCACCACCAAAATAGCCGGTAAAGAAGATAAACACTGCCAGCACAACAATCAGCAGCAGAATAGTACGGAACTGGCGCTTGAGATAGGCGTTACCGCCAGTGCGTATGGCCTCGGCGATATGCTTCATCTTGTCATTCCCCTCAGGCTCCCTCAGGATCTGGCGGGCCAGAAAGGCAGCGTAAATCAGACCGAGTAGAGCTACTACTATCACCACGACCAAGGCATATTTTTCAAAAGTGCTAGCTTCTTTGAACCCTTGCAACAGTTTTATGCTGTTCATGGTTCCAGCTTCTTGAGCGCCTTGCAATAGATTCACACTCATCTTCTCTCAGTCCTTCCTTTCTTCAGCCGGGATTTCCCCTCTCTACTGACATCGAACACTATTCATGTTTCTACAAGATTCCGTCTACTCGATTTGCTTACCCTGACGTACGCTATTCGGGCTGGCCAATAATGGAATATGGGGATAGCGATCGTGGTAGAAACCGAAGCACAAAATACAGTGGGTCCCGGGGCGCAGATCAAATATATCGCCTCATTCGTTTCTCGAAAAATAATACCCCCCAGCCCTACTTTTCGTCAACTCTATTAGGTTTTCGTACCACGGCTTCGTCCCGGCTCTGTTCCTTGAACAGGCCAAAAGTAAACGCTATAATGAGTAATACGTGAAGAATCAGTGGGCAAGCATAGAACACTTCAATTGGAAGTTCTTTGCTTATCCTCGACAGGGAGGGGTTGAACCAAGCAATTTGTGATGCAGCATGAACTGGGCATCCGTAGGCGGGTCCAAAGGGGTGTTGTTGATGCCAGGAGCAGTAGGGGGTGAGAATGTTTGGCGGCCAGTTGAAATGGGAAATCGCAGATGAAAGGTAAGACTAGTAAAGAGACCCCACTCAGGATAACAGACACGACTTTCCGAGACGGACACCAATCCTTGTTAGCCACCCGTATGCGGATCGAGGATATGGAAGCCTTTGCTCCCGAGATGGACAAGGCGGGATTCTATTCGCTGGAGGTCTGGGGTGGAGCTACCTTCGATGTCTGCATCCGATTTCTCAACGAAGATCCCTGGCAAAGGCTGCGTGTCCTGAAAAGACTTATGCCCCATACCCCCCTCCAGATGCTGCTTCGAGGGCAAAACCTGGTCGGCTACCGCCACTACCCTGATGATGTGGTCAGGGCGTTTGTTCAACACTCTGCCGAGATGGGGATCGACATCTTCCGCGTTTTCGATGCTTTGAATGACGAGCGTAACCTGGATACCTCTTTTGCCGCCATTAAAGAATGCGGCAAGCATATTCAGGCATGTATCTGCTACTCGCTCACCGAGCCCAAAATGGGCGGTCCGGTGTACAATCTTGATTATTATGTCAAGAAAGCGCTCGTCCTCCAAGATATGGGTGCCGACAGCCTGTGTATCAAAGATATGGCAGGGCTAATCTCCCCTTACGATGCCTATGATCTGGTCGAAGCCCTCAAGGAGGTACTCCGAATCCCGGTACAACTACACACCCACTATTCCAGTGGCATGGCTTCCATGAGTTGTCTAAAGGCTGTCGAAGCCGGGGTAGATATCATCGATACCGCCCTTGCTCCCTTTGCCCTGAGGTCTTCACAGCCAGCTATTGAGCCAATCCTGGTTGCCCTTAGAGGGACTTCGAGAGATACTGGACTGGATCTTGCGCAGCTTCTCAAGCTAGGGCAATACCTTGAGTCTATAGCCGCTAACTATCGCGACTTTCTGGACACTACCCGATTAGCGACCATCGACACCAGTGTACTCGAGCACCAAGTCCCCGGCGGCATGATCAGTAACCTAGTAGCCCAGCTACGTGAAGCCGGGGCTTTAGATAGGCTCCACGAGGTCCTCGAAGAACTGCCTCGTGCCAGAAAGGAATTGGGCTACCCGCCTCTGGTCACACCTACCAGTCAGATCGTGGGCGTCCAGGCCGTTCAGAATGCCCTCTTCGGCAGGTATAAGATGGTCTCTTCACAGGCAAAGGATTATGTTTACGGCTTATATGGCAGACCACCGGCTCCCATCGATCCCGAGGTACAGAAAGTGATTCTCAAAGGCTACAAGCGGGGAGATAAGCCTATCACCTGCCGTCCTGCTGATCTCCTTGATCCAGAGCTCGACAAAGCCAAAGAGGCAACCAAGAACATCGCCAAAGACATCGGAGATGTGCTTATCTATGCCCTCTTCCCGACTCCGGGAATGGAATTCCTGAAGCAAAAGTATGGCCTGCAGCCAGTGCCTGCCGGAAAGGGTTGAGAGCAGATAGGGAAGACGCTTGGAAAAAAGATCAGGTTAGAACGAGCAAGACGAGTTAGCAGCTCAAAACGGTACGGCCACAACAGATCGAATAAAGTCGTAGGATTGGTGGGAAATGAGTAAAGGAACGAAAGGCTTGATTCCTCCCGGTTTAGCTTATATAGCTGACAACTTCACCTCTAAGGGCAACATATTAGGCGCTTCGAAGGGGTCAGGAGCAAAGTGGGCGAAAGACCTCGGCCTGCCTAAGCGATCAGACACCGTTTTCTTTGCCGGTTGCGGGTATCAGTATAGCGCCGAGCTGGAAGCGCTCAGCTCGCTGATACGAGGGATGGACAAGAGCAGGATTGGTGCCGAGTCGTCCATGGGCATTGCCACTTTTGGGAAAAAGCTGGGGGTAGACCTTGGTGGGGTGTACCGCAGGGTGGCAGCCAGGGGGAGTAGTTCTGACGCTCAGCCCCTGATGGACGCGGTCAAGGTACTGGGTAAGCTGGGGGTTCAGTTTGGCTACCTTGCCGAGGATGAGCCTTGCTGTGCGGGCTTATTGCATTATGTCGGATTGGAAAAGGAATTTAGCGAAAATGCACAGCGTCTGTACGGCAAGCTGAAGTCCCTGGGGGTGAAGCATATTATTGGCATTGTCCCTTCCTGCACCTACACTCTTCGTAGCCTGATCCCACACAGTGTGCCAGGGTATGACATAGAGGTGAAACACTTCTCGGAGGTTGTTCGGGAGAAGATCAACTCGATCGAGCTGCGGTTCCCCAGGGAGGTTAAGGTTGTATATCATGACCCATGCCAGTTGGGGCGCTACCTTGGGTTGACAGAGGAGCCACGCCAGATACTGAGGGCCATCAAAGGCATTGAGCTTGTGGAGACGGAGTGGACCCACGGAGAGTGGGCGACGTGTTGTGGGGGCGGGGGAGGATTTGAAGCAGTCTTCCCGGAACTAAGCCAGATTCTGGCAGTGAACCGCACCAGGGAATTGCTGGAAACTGGGGCTAAGATGATCGTCACCAACTGTCCGGGATGCATCCTACAGCTAAGGGCCGGGCTGAAGGAATTGAAAGTCGAGGACGTAGAGGTACTCGATCTGGCCCAAGTCATTGCCATGGCGATGTGAGGCGTACAATGTCTGTTTTCAAAGATTACAAGAAAGAAATAATGGATGCCGCCCATAATGAGAGGATAAGCCTTGCTTTGTCCCGGGCTATCAAGAGCTATCGGGCTAATACCAACCAGGCCTTGAAGAAGTTCCCCCACACTATCCAGATGGCAGAGGAGGTGAGGCAGATAAAGGAGAAGGCCATCGGGGAGATGGAGAAACTAGCCCAGCAGGCCAGTCAGGCTATTGTGGAAAACAAGGGAAAAGCCTATATCGCCAAGACAGCGGATGACGCCCGGAACATCATTGACGGTCTGGTGGGCAAGGGGAAATTGATCGTCAAAGGCAAGAGTATGACCGCGGAGGAGATTGGGCTACGGGAGCATCTGGAGGAACGGGGCAACGAGGTTTACGAAACCGATTTGGGGGAGTTTATTATTCAGAAGCTGGGATCGAGGCCAATGCACATTCTCTCTCCGGCGATTCATGTACCCAAGGAGGATGTAGCCGAGCTTTTCTCTAAGATCACGGGGGAGAAACTGCCAGCTGATATACCCACTCTGGTAGCAACTGCCCGGAAATTGCTCCGGGAGAAATACTTCAAGGCGGATATTGGTATGAGTGGTGCCAATGTAGTGGCGGCGGACACCGGGACGCTGTTCATTATCGAGAACGAGGGTAACATCCGCCTGGCCACTGGTGCCCCACCGGTTCACATTGCCCTGGTGGGCATGGAGAAGCTGGTCCCAACCCTGGGTGATGCCTACAAGGTGGCCGAGGTAACCTGGAGGTATGCTAACTACACTGTCCCCTCTTATGTCAGCCTGATATCCGGGCCAAGCAAAACCGGCGACATTGAGAAGGTAACCACCTATGGAGCCCACGGGCCTGCGGAGTTTCATGTTGTTTTCATGGACGCAGGCAGGACCAGCCTGGCCAAGAACCCGATATTGCGGCAGGCGCTTTATTGCCTCAGATGTGGCGGGTGTCTCTATGAGTGTCCTGTCTTTGCAGTGACGGCAGGCCATTTTGGCGATAAGTATTTTGCTGGCATTGGGGCTGTTTGGGCAGCGATGCTCAGTGACGACGTGGAAAAGGGAGCTGCGGTGGCTTATACCTGCCTGACCTGTGGCAGGTGCAAGATAAGGTGCCCCATGAAGATTGACACGCCGGAGATGATAGTCGAGCTAAGAAGGCTGATCGTAGGCGATGGCACCCAAGCCACCCCGCTATCCTAGTAGCAAAAGAACAAAGCGCTGCATCCTATAGCTGGCGGGAATTCCCCAATCGCATCTCCCCCCTCCATCTAGGCGATATCGGAAGGGAAATGTCATTCTTCCTGTCCGTTGCCTTCTCCAAGTCCGCCTAGCGGGGCTAGCTCTTCTCCCCTTCATATTTAGCTACCGCTTTTGTCTTCAGCCCGCCCCTCTCCGCGTAATATGCTTCGACTACCATGGAAGCAGGCTTTAGCAACTGCACTAAATCCTGCAAGATGCGGTTAACTGCGTGCTCCTGCAAAATTCCCACATTGCGGTAAGAAGTCAGGTAGTACTTAAGGGATTTCAGTTCCACCAAGTGGCGATTTGGCACGTAGCGTATCACCAAACGGGCAAAGTCAGGTAGGCCACTCCAGGGACAAACAGAGGTAAACTCCTCTGTCTCATAGACCACCTCGGTAGCAGAGCTAGGGTAATCGAAGGGGATGCTCTCAAGGACATCTAGATCAATGGCATCTTCCTTATGAATGTCGAATCTTCTTGAGCTATACTTGTCGAGCAACGTTTGCTTCTCCGTCTCCACGGCTATGTCTCATATCTCTCCAAACCCGCCTGACTGAGCTAGCGGTCCAAATCCTGGGGTTTCCCTTCGACATCACGCGGCAGGATACTAATAACCTTAGCTTTCCCGCTTTAGTTCTTTTGCTGGGTCATCAGCAGCAACGGTCACGCTGTCTGCCGGGAAGACAAGGCGCTTGCCGCAGCCTCGCCAGCCACCCTTCTTGTCTGACATGATACCGGTATAAAGACTGACTTGACCACCTTTAATAATGGCATATTTGCCAGTGGTCTCCTTGCCTGTCTTTTTGTCTGCTACCTTGACGCTCACCACTGCCTCCTTTCATCATTTTGCCCTGTTCTAGAGTTCGCCCTGTTGGGTTACCTCTCACCATACTACTTGCTGGTGCATTCATGCTAACTTCTGTCTAATTGTATGGGCTGATCAGAACCAGGTCAATGATTAAGCTCATTAGGACTCCGAGCGTCCTGAGAGGTAACGCTTACTCTTGCCTCACTTGGCTGCCCTAGGCCTGCCGCTTGCGGTAGGTACTTTTACGGCTTCTAGAGGTCTATGCAGCCGCTAAGGCGAGCGTCTTTGCTCATCTTAGCAATCCTGGTATAATCGTAAAAGAAAGGGCTGCTTGGCTAGAACACAGGTTGGTCAGTAGCTGAGGTAATAACAGTGGACAAGGTGGTAGCGATAATTATGGCTGGGGGGATGGGGGAGAGGTTGCAACCTTTGACCAGGGAGCGGAGCAAATCGGCCGTTCCTTTTGCGGGCAAGTTCCGGCTCGTTGATTTTACACTGAGCAATTGCGTCAATTCCGGCATGCGCCAGGTTTTCGTTCTGACACAGTACAGGTCTGGTTCACTGAATAAGCATATCCAGGATGGTTGGGGTATCTCCAGTTCAGGGTTAGGCGACTTTATATACTGTGTGCCTGCTCAACAAAAGCTTGGGGCAGATTGGTACCGCGGTACGGCTGATGCCGTACGGCAGAACCTCGACTTGGTCTGGAAAAAGG
>JBGOXA010000069.1:0-7329 GCA_041478915.1 Dehalococcoidia bacterium | reverse complement strand
CCTTGATGCTGCCAAAGTAGTCGAAATAAAAATAGGTCAAGGAGCCAAGCCGGGCATTGGAGGTCATCTTCCTGGAGAGAAGGTGAGTGCTGCGGTATCTATGACTCGGATGATTCCTCAAGGGACGGATGCCTTATCCCCGGCGCCACAGCATGACATCTACTCCATCGAGGACCTGGCTCAGCTTGTCTATGCATTGAAAGAGGCGACCAACTATACCAAACCGATTTCAGTCAAGATAGCAGCAGTCCATAACTCGGCAGCCATCGCCAGTGGGATGATTCGGGCGGGGGCGGATATCATCGTTGTCGATGGTCTGCGGGGTGCAACTGGTGCTGCGCCTAAGGTTATCCGCGACAACGTCGGCATCCCGATTGAGATGGCTCTTGCCTCTGTGGATGCCCGCTTGAGGCAGGAAGGTATACGAAGCCAAGCTTCGATTGTGGTCTCAGGAGGAATCAGAAACAGCGGCGATGTAGCTAAGGCGATTGCCCTTGGTGCTGATGCGGTCTATATTGGAACCGCGGCCCTTGTTGCCCTGGGCTGCACCGTCTGCCAGCAGTGCCACACTGGGAAATGCGCCTGGGGCATCTCTACGACAGACCTTGCCTTAACCAAAAGGATCAACCCTGATATCGGTGCCAGAAGATTGGCCAACTTGCTTCGCGGCTGGAGCCTGGAGCTGAAGGATATATTAGGTGCCATGGGCATCAATGCTCTGGAGAGCCTGAGGGGGAATCGTCTACATCTGAGGGGTGTTGGACTCACTGACACCGAACTCGGAATCCTGGGAGTAAGGATGGCAGGTAGCTAAGATGTCAGAGGAAGTTTACGTCGAGAAAACGAACCAGGTGGTGAAGATTGATGCCTCTGGTCTTTCCTTTCGCGATCTCAACTCCAGGCTGAGGGAAGTGGTTTCCAATGGGACTCAGCGGATTGAGCTTCACAATGTCTATGGGCAGAGATATATCGGCACGAGCTTAAACAAGCCGGTTGAGGTTGAGATATTTGGCATTCCGGGCAACGATTTGGGGGCGTTCATGGATGGCCCTAGGATTACTGTTCATGGCAATGCCCAGGATGGCTGTGGCAATACGATGAACAGTGGTGAGATTGTTGTCCATGGTCGCGCTGGGGATATCATCGGGCTATCAGCCCGTGGGGGGAAGATCTTTGTCCGCGATGATGCGGGCTACAGGGCTGGCATTCACATGAAGGAGTATGGAGATAAGAAGCCAGTGCTGGTCATCGGAGGCACTGCCCAGGACTTCTTTGGGGAATATATGGCAGGTGGGATTGTGATTCTCCTCGGGCTCAACTTGAAAGAAAGCGAACATCATAAAGCCAGATTCATCGGCACCGGAATGCATGGGGGCACGATCTTCGTGAGAGGCAGTGTAGATAATTTCCAACTAGGTAAAGAGGTAGGCATTGCTGAACTAGAGGAGAAGGATCACCAGGTCCTTCGGCGATTTGTTGGCGAATTTGCGTCTCATTTTAGCTATGACGCTGAGGGGATACTCAAACACAAATTTATCAAACTGTTCCCGCTTTGGTTACGACCTTATGGCAGGCTTTATGCCTATTAGAGGTTGCGGAGGAACAAAAGATGATCAATTACGAGGCTCAAGATGTAAAGAGGGTTGGGCCAATACGTCAGAGTGGGCTTAATCTGGTGGCGGCGGCTGAGGCAGGGATAGAAGTGACGAATCATGCCATGAGCGGGCTAATCGAATATGAGAGTCTGAGGAGCTTTTGTGACTTATGAATCACAAGCAGGAGGCAAAGCTACCTTGTTTAGCGTCATCATAGTAGCTGACGAGACCGAGTCGATAGATAAACTAAGTTCAGGGCTGGCCGAGAAGGACTTTGCTTGCTCAATCCTTCCTGATGTCGTGGATGCAATTGAACAGATCACCGGGGAGCGCCCTGACTTGATGCTCATAGCCATGGATGGCGTATCAGCTAATTCGGGAATGTGGAGCCTGCCCCGACTAGTCAAACAGGAAATGCGTTTACCTGTTATCGCCCTGGCCTCGAGAGAGGCACTTTGCAGACTCGAGTTTGCGACTAGTGTAGATGATTTTGTCGTTGAGCCCTGGGATGCGGCTGAAGTAGTAGTGAGGGCGAAACGAGTTCTTCACCGAACGAATCACATAAATAGTGAAGAGCTGATTAAGTGCGGTGACCTGATGATCGATTTGGCCAGATGTGAGGTATCCGTCAGTGATAGATTGGTGCTGCTGACCTTTAAGGAGTACGAACTACTAAAGTTTCTGGCAAGCAACAAAGATAGGGTCTTCACTCGGGAATCCTTGCTCAATCAAGTCTGGGGCTATGACTATTACGGCGGCGACAGGACGGTGGACGTCCATATCAGAAGACTTCGGAGCAAGATTGAGAATTCCACCCATACCTTTATTAAAACAGTTCGGAATGTCGGCTACAAGTTCAGGGATAGTGTGTAGCTTCTAAGCGAATATTCCCCCCAGAATCAAGATGCTCCCGGAGGCAGGGTGATGTAGAATGAAGGGAGGATTCTCCACCCCGCCTCTCGGAGGCCAGGGTCTACTGCATCAGTTGAGCTGGCGGTCTGAAAAGAGAAGTGAAAAGTGGCTCGAACGGCAATACTAGTACTGGAAGATGGTTCGGTTTATGAAGGTTATTCTTTTGGCGCTGCAGCTTTTGCCTATGGTGAGGTGGTATTCAACACCTCGATGACTGGCTATCAGGAGATGCTTACCGATCCTTCCTATGCCGGACAGATTCTCGTTCTTACCTATCCCCTCATCGGCAATTATGGCGTCAGCGAGCATGACTTTGAATCCAGTCGCATTCAGGTGAGGGCATTTGTAGTGCGAGAGGATTGCCGTCAGCCTAGCCACTGGCAAAGCACAAGCACCCTATATCAATTCCTAGAAAACAACGGCATACCTGGAATCTATGGTGTGGATACCCGCGCTCTCACCAAACGCCTACGGTCGCAAGGAGTGATGATGGGAGCTATTGTCACTGACAAATCTCCTGAGGAAGCGCTCGAGGAGCTAAAGGGGATGCCTCGCTATGACAGTATTGATTTTGTGAAAGAGGTAAGCACCAAAGCTCCGTACCAATGGGAGCCACTAAGGAATGAATCTGATTCTGGGCTTCATATTGTCGTCCTAGATTGTGGCTTAAAATACAACATCCTTCGTATCCTGCGCCGCCTGGGCTGTGAGGTGACCGCGGTGCCCTGTACCTATTCTGCCGAGCAGATTCTCGAACTCAAGCCCGACGGCATCGTCCTCTCACCTGGTCCCGGCGACCCGGCGCTGCTGGGCTACATCGTGGACACCATAAAGAAGCTGGTGGGTACGAAGCCCATCATGGGCATATGTCTGGGAGAGCAACTCATCGGTAGAGCCTTTGGAGCTGCGACCTTCAAGCTAAAATTCGGACATCGTGGTGGCAACCACCCAGTGCGCGAGCTAGACACTGGCAGAGTGCACATCACCGCTCAGAATCACGGCTATGCTGTCGATGCCGATACCTTAAAGGGAGGGTTGGAGATCAGCCATATGAATCTGAACGATGGTACAGTGGAGGGTCTCCGTCATCGAGACCTGCCGATAATCTCCATTCAATATCACTCTGAAGCCTCCCCCGGCCCTCGAGACAACCTCTACCTGTTTGACCGCTTTCTAGAGATGGTTCGGGGGGTGAAAAGAGCCAACAAGGAGAGCACACCGGAGTAGACACAGTTATTGAGCGGGTGGGGATGACCTGGGATTATCGGGTAGGTCGGCTGACACCAGCCGACCTACCCCAGGAAGTGGCGAAGGTCAGGGGAGAATAGATGTCAAAACCCAGTAAGGTCCTGGTTATTGGTTCTGGCCCCATTATCATCGGGCAAGCAGCAGAGTTTGACTATGCTGGCACCCAGGCCTGCAAAGCCCTGAGAGAGGAAGGGGTGACCTCGATCTTGGTAAACTCCAATCCCGCTACCATTATGACCGATGAGGGCATTGCCGATATCGTCTACATCGAGCCGCTCACTGTTGAAGTAGTTAGACGTATCATCGAGCACGAGCGCCCTGATGGTCTTTTGCCCACCCTTGGGGGGCAGACAGGGCTGAACCTGGCAGTAGAGCTGGCCGATGCTGGCATTTTGGACAAATACAACGTGCGACTGTTGGGAACTCCACTGGAGACAATCAAAAAAGCCGAGGAACGCTCTCTTTTCAAACAATTGCTTATTGATATCGGCGAGCCAGTGCCGGTCAGCACCACGGTGAACTCCGTTGAAGAAGCGATTAAGTTTGCTGAAGATATCGGCTTACCTTTAATTGTCCGTCCCTCCTATACCCTGGGGGGAAGTGGAGGAGGTATTGCCCACACCCTAGAGGAACTACAGAGGATTGTGGCCGCAGGGCTATCTGCCAGCCTTAGCCACGAGGTGCTGATTGAAATGTGCCTTCTAGGATGGAAGGAGATTGAATATGAAGTGATGCGTGATGCGGCTGATAGTTGCATTACCGTATGCAATATGGAAAACATCGACCCGATGGGAGTGCATACCGGAGATAGCATCGTGGTTGCCCCTAGCCAAACCCTCTCTGACAAAGAATATCAGATGCTGAGGTCAGCCAGTCTCAACATTATCCGTGCCCTGGGTATCGAAGGTGGATGCAATGTTCAGTTTGCCCTTGCGCCTAATCCCATAGTAGCCAAGAAGTGGTGCTCAGGAGAAACAGGTAGCACCTACTATGTGATTGAAGTCAATCCCAGGGTCAGCCGCAGTTCAGCTCTGGCGAGCAAAGCTACTGGTTACCCTATTGCTCGGGTGGCAGCGAAAATTGCTGTTGGCAAGCGACTGGACGAAATTCCAAATCGAGTAACCGGGAAGACCCTAGCTGCCTTCGAGCCAGCATTGGACTACTGCGTGGTGAAGATTCCACGCTGGCCTTTCGATAAGTTTGCCACTGGAGACCGCACCATCGGCACTCAGATGAAGGCTACCGGAGAGGTGATGGCTATTGACCGCTGCTTTGAGGCAGCGCTACAAAAGGCGGTACGCTCCCTAGAAATAGGTGGCAAGCTACTTCTATGGGAGGAGCGGAGTTGGTCAAAATCATCAGGATCCCATGGATTGGAAAAGGAAGCTCTCGATTCCTACCCTCTTCATCCTCATGACCTAAGAATATGGGTAATTATGGCCGCGTTGCGCAGAGGAGCAAGTCTGGAAGAACTGTCGCAGCGCACGGGCATTGACCCATGGTTCATGTATAAATTCCGCAACATTGTGGAAATGGAAAAGCGCCTCCTTGCTAAAGTATTGACTCCTGAGCTTCTCCTGGAGGCCAAGAAGCTGGGCTTTTCTGACGAGCAGATTGGAACATTGGCCGATAGGCTCCCAGAGCAAGTGCGGCAACTTCGCCACCAGTGGCAAATTCGCCCCATTTACAAGATGGTGGATACCTGCGCCGCCGAGTTTGAAGCTTCGACCCCCTACTTTTACAGCGCCTATGAAAAGGAAAACGAAGCTACGCCTCTTGAAGGGCAGAAGGCAGTGGTTATCGGCAGCGGACCAATCCGCATTGGGCAGGGAATTGAATTCGACTATTGCAGTGTGCACTCCGCCTGGGCACTCAGTGGGGTGGGAGTTAAGAGCATTATGGTGAATTCCAACCCAGAAACGGTCTCCACTGACTTCGATACCAGTGACCGCCTCTATTTTGAGGCATTGGATGAGGAGAGCCTGCGAGATATTCTGGAAAATGAAGGCCAATCTTCTCCTCCTGCCTCGGTGGTGCAGTTTGGCGGGCAGACAGCCATCAACCTGGCTGAGTCTCTGGCCCGCAGTGGGATGCCTATTATTGGCTCAAGCGCCGAGACCATTGACATAGCTGAAGACCGTCACCGCTTTGAAGATTTCCTGGATCGCCTGGGTATTCCGCAACCCCCTGGTGGTGCAGTTACTTCTATCGAGGGAGCTCAGAGTATTGCCCAGCACATCGGCTATCCCGTTCTGGTGCGCCCCAGCTATGTCCTTGGAGGCCGCGCAATGGAGATTGTGCACGATGCTACGGAACTGACCCGTTATATGACTGGAGCCCTGGAATTGGGGAGCAAGCATCCGGTGCTCATTGATAAGTATCTGGAAGGCAAAGAGGTGGAGGTGGATGCTGTCTCTGACGGAGAGAGAGTTCTCATTCCCGGTATTATGGAGCACATTGAGAGGGCTGGAGTGCACAGTGGGGATTCCATGGCAGTATATCCGGGCTTGAATTTGACCCAGGCGGAAGTTGATACTCTGGTGGATTATACCGTCCGCATCGGCTTACGTCTTCAGGTCAAGGGTTTGATGAATGTCCAGTTTGTCATCATGCGAAATTCAAACCACTCCTCAGTGTATGTATTGGAGGTAAACCCTCGCGCCAGCCGCACTGTCCCCTTTATCTCCAAGGTTACTGGGGTGCCCATGGTTCGCGTCGCTACCAAGACTATGCTTGGGATATCCCTTGAAGAGCAAGGATATGAGACAGGACTCTGGAAGAAGCAAAAGCTGGTAGCCATAAAAGCTCCGGTCTTCTCTATGTCTAAACTGGCTGGAGTGGATACTTACCTCGGTCCGGAGATGAAATCTACTGGAGAAGTAATGGGAATCGATTACACCTTTGATGCTGCTCTAGCTAAGGCGCTGCTAGCAGCAGGGTTAATGCTTCCCCCTAAAGGGGCAATTCTCCTCAGTATTGCTGATAGAGATAAGCCTGAGGCACTTCCAATAATCAGAAGGCTCTCTCAGGCGGATTATAAGCTCTATGCTACCGAGGGCACAGCCGCAATGATTGAAAAAGAGGGAATTATGGTAAAGCTTATCACCAAGAAGCTAAGTGAGGGGCATCCCAATGTGCTGGACGTTATTCAAGATGGGACTGTGAACGGTGTGGTCAATACCATTACCGGAGGACGTGACCCCCTGAGGGACGGCTTCTTCATTCGTCGTGCTGCGGCGGAGAAACGTATCCCTTGCTTTACTTCTCTGGATACGGCAAGAGCTGCCATAGAGGCACTGGTTAGAAGAGACCATATTTTCAATGTCCAGCCTCTGAGAGAGTATGTGACAAGGCATGAATATTAGCGCCCCAGTTTATCGTTTCGTGTTATACGCTGATGAAGGACTCCTGAGAATCCCTGCTTAATAGCTTAATAAGGTATAGGGCTATGACTACTACGGCGGGGTCGAACGGTGGATGTACATATCAGAAGACGTGGAGCGGGATTGAAGACTCCGCCCACACCTTCATCGAGACAGCGCGTAACGTCTGGTACAAGTTCAGAGACGGTGCT
>JBGOXA010000267.1:0-3135 GCA_041478915.1 Dehalococcoidia bacterium | reverse complement strand
ATTTCACCACTCCTCCCCCGGGGGCTACCGACCACCTCATCCCGGTGGGCAAGGACGTATGGATTTCATGCCGCTTTTATGTTCACGGCTTCAATTTGCCCAACATCATCTTCTTTCACGGCAATGGCGAGGTGGTCAGCGACTATGACTTCATCGCTCCGATGTACCACCGCATCGGCATAAACCTGTTTGTGGCCGACTACCGCGGCTATGGTGCCAGCAGTGGAAGGCCGAGTTTCAGCACTATGGTGGCTGACTCCCATCCTATCTTTGCTGCTTTCCAGGAAGTACTGCGCCGCGATGGCCACAGCGGCAAGGTCTTTGTCAAGGGGCGCTCTCTGGGGAGTGTTTCTGCCATTGAGCTGGCCTCCAGCTATGGCGACAGGATAGCGGGCCTGATCATCGAAAGTGGCTTTGCCAGCACGGTCAGGCTGATGACCCGTCTGGGCTATTCCCAGGAGTTGCTGGGCATAAAGGATTTCGGGTTTCCCAACCGCACCAAGATCCGCACTGTGACCTTACCCACCCTGATCTTGCACGGAGAGTACGACAGCCTCATCCCGCTGGAGGAAGCCAGGGACCTGTTTGATAATGTAGCTACAGAGCATAAGCGCCTGGTGATCATCCCCGGGGCCGACCACAACGACATCCTGATTCGCGATATGGCCCTTTACTTCGGGGCTGTTGAGGAATTTGTCTATGCCTACGCCCCATAGCCTTCCAGTGGTCACAGGGACAGAGCAAGGTTGAGGTAGAACCGCGCCGCCTGTACCACCTGGTCGAAAGAAACCGATTCCTCCGGAGTGTGAGCCGCCTCCAGGCGGCCGGGGCCCAGGATGATGGGGTCTACACCGGCACTCCAGAGCACATTGCCATCCGAGTGGCTCCTGAAGTCCTGCGGCTCCCAGGGCAGCGACGTTTCCTGGTATACCTCTTTCAGCTTCTCTACCAGGGGCCTTTCTGGGGAAATGCGGTAGCCGGAGTAGGTTTCTTCAAATCTGACATAGGCATCCAGGCCAGGGATGCTCTGGCTAGCCGTCCTCACCAACTGTTCTATCTCTGCCCTGAGGAGATCGATGCTGGCATCGGGCGGCAGGTGAAGGTCCAGCCAGGCCTCGCAGGTGTCCGGCACGACAAAGCCACCGGGGAAGCCCGAAAGTTCCCTGATGTTGTACACCAGCCCGTAGGGAACGGAAGTGGTATACTCTGTGACCTTCAAAAGGAGTTTCAGCATCGTTTCGATAGCGTTTTGCCCCAGCTCTGGCATGGAAGAATGGGCCCTTTTGCCGCTGGTACGCAGGAGGACTTCCAGATAGCCATAATGCCCCAGGCAGGGCGCCATGTTGGTCGGCTCACCGACCACAGCCCACGGGAAACTGTATTCGCGGACCAGGGCTTTGGCCCCGTCGCCGTCCTCCTCTTCGCCCACCACCAGGGCCAGGCTCACCGGCGGCAACGTGCCGCTCTTGCTGGCCAGCACGGTGAAGGCCTCTATCATAGCGGCGCAACCGGCTTTCATGTCCGCGGTACCCAGGCCGGAAACCGTGCCTCTTTCCTCCTGGAACTCGTAGTCCAGTATGTCGTAGGCCGTAGCAGTGTCCAGGTGTCCGACAAAACACAGGCTCACCTCATCCGCCTCTTCTGGCAGCACCAGCAGGTTGAAACGGTTCTCGTCAACTTGCTGCTTGATGGGGGTCAGGCCGTGCCTCTTCAGGTATTTCGCGGTGTACTTCAGGACCTCCTCTTCTTTCCCGGATGGGCTGTATATGTCCACCAGGTCCTGGAGGAGATTCCTCAGTCTTTCGGGTTGAACGTCCACGGATTTGTCAGGCATGGTCTTTGCTGTTTCGCTTGGTAGTCATGTCTCTGGCTTTGGCTGCTTACGGCTGGTTGGGAGCCGGCGCTCTCTCTTGGCGGCTGTCTTGGCTGGTCGTGGCAAGGTCTTGGCCAGCCACACGTGCTCGCTGCGTGGAGAGAAGCCCATCGCTTCGAAGAAGGCGATGGCCGTTTCGTTGTTGCCTTCGGTGTCGGCGATGATCATCCTCACTCCCTCCTCCTCCAGCCTGTCCTCCAGCCTAGCATAGAGGCGGCGGGCCAGGTTAGTTCTCTGAAAAGCCTCATCCACCCCTATCCAGCCCACGTAGCCGTATTTCTTCCAGGCAGTGCCTTCTTTCTCGATGGTGGTCCCCAGTATGAAGCCGACTACCCTTTCCTCTAACTCGGCTACCAGGCAGTAGTCCGGGTCAGAGGTGAAATAGTCGGCCACCTCGTAAGCATCCCAGGTGCGGTAGAGGCTGGGGAACTCCTCGCTGGTGAACAGTCTCTCCCCCAGATGGTAGACGGCAGCGACATCGTCTATGTCCATCTTCCTGATGTCTACCTCGTGTTTTTCTTTCTCTTCGGTGTTGCTTTCCGACGGCATCACGTAGCCCTCTTTACGCTCACAACCTCATTCCCGGAGAAGCCTCTGAAACTCCTCTGGCGTCACCCCCATGTCGTCAAGGATGCCCGCCAGGGTCTTGGGCCTGAGGTCTTTACCAGCATGCATGGGAATCACCACCCGAGCCTTGTCTTTTTCTCTGTAGTAAACCGCGTGGCTCCCTTTCTGGTGGCCACACGAACCACCTCCCTGGCCTTGACCGCCGGGAGCTTTGGGCTCACAGAGTAACCTCAACCGGCTTGATGAGGATATCTTCCACGGGCACCGCTTCGCCATGCTTTTGAAGGCTCTCCAGGTAGGCCTCTATTGCCTCACGGACGTTGGCCAGGGCCTCTTCCAGGGTATCGCTCTGAGTATGACACCCTCTGAGAGCAGGGCAGAAGGCATGATAACCCCCATCCTCCTCCCGCTCCAGAATTACTGTGTAATGATGCCTCTGCATAACTGCCTCCTGTAGTCCCCCTTTTTCTTCCCCGAGCGGCAGCGACCGCCCCGCCACCCAGCCCCAGTATAGTGGGTTGCGGTGGTTGTTATCAAGAACAGGCTGCTGCACAGGAGAAAAAGCAAAGCTCTCAGGAGGGCTTTCGCACTAGCCTGCTGGCGTGGGACTGGCAAGAGACAACGTTACGCCCTTTCATTTAATGCTCATGGCATAGGACAAGAGAGTGCAAAGTGGATATCCAGGTCACCAATAT
>JBGOXA010000128.1:0-5622 GCA_041478915.1 Dehalococcoidia bacterium | reverse complement strand
TATTTCACCTACTGTGCGGTATCCTTGGATCGTAGCCTCGCCAGCAGCCTCCCCCTTTCTTCCTTTGTTATCTCCCGCTTGTGTTTAGGCTGAGGCATCCTGACGAGGCACTTATCTAGCTCGTATTCCTTGCCGCCGAAGCCGTTGTCCTTGATGGGCTTGAGGCCGAGCTTCTCCTCAAGGTGCTTTTGCCATCGCTGCTCATAGGCAAAGACAGAGGCTATGGACTCACCCTTATTGAAGTTGATGATCGTCTCTTGCTCTTCTCTATTGAGACCAGTAGTCATCTCGCCTCTCATTGCTAGTAAAGGTTTTATTCTTACCTAGACTGACCGCGTCTTCATACCAAATCACTTCGGGGGTTCATACTTCACACCTCCCGCTTTATAAGCACCTTTGATTTGTTCCTCCATATCCAGCCTGCGAAGCGCGGCCTCCGCCCTCTTGCCCTGGCGTATGATCCAGTCGAGAGTCTCCCAGTCGTCGGGGGCGATGACTTCGGGATCGCCGTCCATCTTGCGCTGGGCGAGGAGGCCGTCAATAACGGCTCTGGTTAATCCACCTAGACCTATCATGGTATTAGTCTACCTCCATTTCTTCGGGTGTGTCTGACCGGCGCCCAGACTACGGGCGGGTATGCAGCGGGACTGGGGCCCGTCCAGCTTGCGCTGGGCGAGGAGGCCATCGGCGACAGCGATTCCAAGAATCATAAGATCGTAGCTCATTGCCAGCAACTCTCACAGAACGCGTGGCCGATGCGTCCTTTGTATTCTCTGAATACTTCCTCAATAATATGGTCGTCCTCTGTTTCGATAGCCCTTCTGAGTATGCTAGAAACATCTTCAGGTAAGGTAGCTGCCTGCAATAGAGCCAATGCCTCCTGATGATTACCTTTGGAGGCAGCCTCATCGATCGCTAGGAATGATTTAGTCCAGTCCACAGACAACTGGTAGGCGGCCCGCAGAGCTTCCCTGAATTCGGCTATCTCGTTCTCATTGCTGAATTGTTCCTTGGTCATGACTATCGCTCCTTTCCTGCTGTGTTGCTTAGTGTCAGATACAGGCTCATCGAGTTGGGCTCTATTGGTTTGATTAAGTTGCGGAATACCAGTGCAGGCATTATGTCCTCCCTTTCCGTTCTGCTTGGATTCACCTTGGATCCCTCATAGACTAACTGCGTCTTCATACCAAATCACTTGGGGGGGACATATTCTACACCTCCCGACTTATAGGCATCTTTGATGTACTCCTCCTCACCCAATCTGCGAAGCGCAGCTTCTGCCCTCTTGCCCTGAGCGATGATTCGCTTAAGTGTTCGCCAATCATCCGAGGCAATGACTTCAGTGTCACCGTCCATCTTACGCTTGGCAAGAAGGCCGTCGATAACAGCCCTCGTTAGTCCGCCTAAGCCGATCATAGCGTTAGTCTACCTCCTTATCGACAGATGTTTGGATACCAAAGTCGGCAGGATCGATCTCATCATCCCAAACTAGCTCATCCACAGGCGTAAACCCGCCCAGGACGAAGCCATACATCGACCAGTAAATCTCCTTGCCGATGATCGCCTCCTGGTTGACGGTGTGGCCCTCAGCGATCACATCCCCGAAGCAGGCATCCAGCGCTCTCACCGTCGGGGCATTCTCGCAGGGCACGGGTGCATTATCGACCAGAAGGTAGCCGATACCCGAAAGCCAATGCCCAGAAAAGCCGGTTATGACACCCCTCCGCATCTCACCACGCTCCACCAGAAGGTCGAATAACTCTTGGCGCGTCATTTCCTCTCCTTTCCTGCGGTTTCCATGATCTCGCCGATCAATTCCTGGCCCTTGCAGGCAACCAGATTCATCAGATCGGCATCCGTCTTGACCTCGTACCTATCTCCCAGGAGTGCCTTGAACCTCTCCAGGTTCTCGCGCGGGATCAGGATGCCCGTCTTGTACAGATCATTGTCGAAGTCCACCGTTTCTTTAGCATCGGCTATGATGATGTGGGCCTTCATCAGTTGCTCCATGTCGCGCTCGACCCATATGTCTAAGCTGGTAAAGAAGACGTTGGAGCTACGGCAGAAAGCGCGGGCGAAGTTGATCTCTTCCTCAGTAAACCGCTCCATCACGATGTCGTACAGCTTCTTGAGCATACCCTCGGACTCGTGGCCTGAGAGTATGGCATCGGTGAACACCTCAACGTAGGTGTCGGACTTCAACTCGTAGTACCCGCGCCAGGGATCGGTGCGGTGCCACTCGACCGTGAAGTTGCCCTCCGTCTCATTACGACAGGAGGAGATGATCTTAGGCTCATCCTCATCCCCACCGTGATAAACAGTAGCGCAAGGCTCATCATCATAGAAACACGTCTCACACAAGGGCTTGCCGTCGTAGTTCGTGCCTGCCTCGCCGTAGTATATCCCGCTCCCATACTTGTCCTCTTTGACAATCTCACCGCACATCTGGCACGTCAGGTCTTCCCGTTGCTCACCCTCTACTTTCTCGCCCGCAGCCTGCTTCTCCTTCATGTCGGCCAGGATGTTCTCCGCCATCTTGGAGGCTTTGGCCTTACAATCGACCTTTACCGCGTACTTGCAGATGTAGAAGCGGTCGCAGGTGCCGCCCAGGAAGCGGGCAGGCAATACACATTCACACCCTAATTGTTCACTCGTCACCTCCACCGTCTCCTGTTTGATCTGGCCGTTCTCATCGAACCGCATGAATCCGATCTTTGGCATGATGTCCTCCTTCTCCGTCTCGTGTGCTGTGGTTTACGTTCGGTAGCTCTCAGACGCAGATAAAGAAAATGGCCACCTCCTTTCTAGCTTTGGCTATCAAGGCTGTGGCCAAACAGAAACAAAAAGCCTCTTGGCAGAGGCTTCTGCCTTCCTTTTCGCAGCCTGCGCTGCGACGTATCGGTCCCTTTCGGGCTGGCTTTGGCACCTTTAGGAATGGCCTAAGGTTGCCGTGCGGGTCATCGGGCCAGTGTACCCTCACCGCAGCTCTTGATAGCCTTATATATCCTTATTCTGTTGTTAAGCTCCTACATCTTAATTATACCGGGTTGTCAATAGGAGCCAGATAGACCGTCGTCGGCCGCCCAGCCAGCCCTAACGCTAGCAACCCTGACTTAGAGGGTGGTATCATTGCCGGGGGCCGGTCACGTTAGCTGGCCATAGGAGGTGAGAAATGGCAGATTTCCCCAGGAAAGAGGTACAGAAGGCGGTCGATGCTTTGCATAGCATCAGGGCCAAAGCCGACGCCGGGGAGGTGGGCTGGGATGCCCTCGCGGACATGTTCACGCCGGATGCCACTTACATCGACCCGGCTTGGGGTCGTTTCCAGGGGCTCAAGTCTATCCGCCAGTTCATGCGCGATAGCATGCGGGGCCTGGAGGACTGGAAATTCCCCACCGACTGGATTGCCATAGACGGAAACCGGGTAATCATTAAGTTCAGGAACCAACTCCCCGGCCAGCGCCCGGATGGCACATACTATGAGGTTCCAGCGGTGTCAATATTGGAGTACGCCGGTGGCGGGAAATTTCCCTTCGAAGAGGACATCATGAACATGGTCCACGTCGGTGAAGTGATAGCGGAATGCGGCTGGGTCCCGGGGCCGGACGTGAAGTCTCCGAAGAAGGTGGTCCGGTAGCTGGAAGACAGACGAAACGTCCCGTTGGCTAGGCGCTTCGCCAGAGACGAGATCGAGGGAAATCCCAACAAGCCTGGAGAACGGCCCAGAGCCTCCTTTTGAGCGCTCTATCAGATAATAAACTGGGGAGCCTCTTTTCTTGTACTCGTCATGACATAAAACAGGCGAATGTGTCCCGGCTTCACTATGCGGATTCAGATTGCTCGTTGGGTTGTGCTGATGTCCCTGAGGCAGCTCTGAACTCGAAAGGAGAAGATGTACGGATGAAGTCTAGGCTATCTCTGCTACCATATCCGACAACAAAGGAAGAGGAGTTCAAGTGGGGCTTTGATGTGTACAAGCCCGAGGGCACTCCAATGGCCTGGATAATGGACTGGAGTTCGGCGAGTCCAGGTTATGGAATATCGCAACAGAGAGCCCAGGAGTTGCTTGAGTTCAATGTGTCTGAGGACTTGTCCCAACTAACAGTTGATGAGGTGGTTGCTGCTCTCTCTCGCAGGTGGGCAATGAGTGTTGCAGAGAGATGGCGCTTCATGGCACATTTGCTAGGTGAGGCCAAAGCTACAGAACTCCTGAACACGAGATCCCCAGGGTCTCACAGTGAGCTTATCTGGAAGAGACTCCAGCGGAAATTCACTTCTCCGCTGCCGCTAGACAAGATCGTCTGGTACCAGGACGTAATCCACATCTTTGGTGGACCAGGGCACAAGGCTTATTCATGGTGCGATGATAAGAAAGCCGTCTGTTGCAGATCCGAGTGCGCATTGCGGCCTCCTAGGGGCCAAGAAGAACAAGCTAAATGGTGCCGCCTTGCCTGCAATGGCGCGACAGACGGCTACATGGCCGCCGAACCGAGTCTGTACATGGTAAGAGCCCCAGATCTTGGTGACAAGGCCGAGGGATCGAGATGTTTCCACCTCTGGACCTATGATAAGACAGTAATTGAGAGATTGCCCCAATACATCAAGGTTCAAGTGCCAGAAACCACGAGGAAAATCTTGTCGGCAAGGGGCGTTCGACTCTGACTGAGTGTCCGCTGTGCTGTGACTAACATCACTGTGCTCAGTGCTCCTCGGAGTAATAGCCCAGGAGTTAGCTCCCTCGGCTATCTACCTCCAGTTCCAGAGGCCACCCAGCAAGCCCTAACACTGGCGACCCTAACTTAAGAGGTGGTATCATCACTGGGGGGCGGTCAGACAGCTGGTCACCGGTTACGCTTGACCACCTGTCCAGTTTTCCAGGACCACCTCAGACCTCAGGTCTACCTGAATTGGGTTGACAGCTTGGGAGCCCTGTCCCATATCTCTCTAATTATATAGCTCGACTTTGTACTCTTTATCTTCCACACCCCGTTTTCCTTGATATATTCATCGTGATACAAACCCACGAAGCGCGATACTCGGTCTGCTTGCCTATCGACTGAATAGCTGTATAACGCCCATACACCCTTCGCCGTCGTATCACCTGTCACATCAATCTCTGGATTATGACACTGATGAACGCCGTGGATATAGTCTGGCCCATCAGCCTCCCTAATCCATTGTACGATTGCCTTCGCACCATGGAACTGCCATTCGGGCCTGTAATACTCTGCTGATGCATCTCCAGAGAAACAGTCAATCAGCTCATCCCATAGTTTCGTATCAATGCAACGACAATATTTGTGTTTCAGCCTCTTGATAGCCTCAATGTCTTTTAACACTCTGATTTCTGCTTCCAGTTGTGCTAGGTCAGTCATGATGAGAACCTCCTTTGTCTGTAAGCTACCATCCTGTTGTACTCACCATTGATGCTGATGAAGGAATCAGCGTTGCATGACCTCCGGTTGAAGTACAGCGTTATGGCAACATACTATATTGTTTAAGTCAATGGCTCCGGCAAAATTCTTCTCTAGCGTCTCACATCGGTGGGCAGACCCCAGCCTCTCTTTACCTGGCTCCCAATTTAGCTGTTAGATACGGGTTCACTCCCTTATGGAAGGTCCC
>JBGOXA010000292.1:0-2937 GCA_041478915.1 Dehalococcoidia bacterium | reverse complement strand
CTTCATGACCTGAACCTTGCCGCTCAATACTGCGACCGCATAATCATGATCAGCGACGGGAGAATCTACGCTGAGGGCTTGCCAAGGGAGGTCATTACCGAGCAGAATGTAAGACAGGTGTATGGCGCTGAGGTTTGCGTTACTCCTCATCCAGTGAACAGCTTGCCAGCTACTTTGATCACCGCCAACGGCAGCAGAAATCTGGCTGGCAAGAGAGGGCAGGGGAAGTGAGCCTATTCAAACCGCTGTCCACTTGGCTAAAATAGAGCACGTCCAGGTAGGGAGGATAGCCATGAAAACAAAAGAATCCAATCCTCTGGGTAAAGGCTACGTGCAGGTTTACACCGGAAACTGCAAAGGCAAGACTACGGCCGCCCTTGGTCTGGCGTTCCGGGCTATGGGACACGGGTTGAAGACCTATATCGGGCAGTTTATGAAGGGCCAGAATTACGGAGAGCTGGAGGCAGCCAAGATGGTGTCCCCGCACATTGTTATCGAACAATATGGCAGGAGCAGCTTCGTGCATGTTCAGAAGCCTCCCAACGAAGAGGACGTGCGAATGGCAAAGGAGGGCTTGGCCAAGGCAGAAACGGCTATGCTTTCTGGTGAATACGACATTATAGTCTTCGACGAGATTACCACGGCTCACTATTTTGGCCTGATCACGCTAGCAGAGATGCTGGACATAATACACTCCAAGCCGGAGGGGGTGGAGGTGGTCTTTACCGGGCGGTATGCCCCCCCAGAGGTCATCGCGGCAGCAGACCTGGTAACAGAGATGGCGGAGGTGAAACACTATCATGATAAGGGCGTCGTCGCCCGGAAGGGAATTGAGCGCTGAGAACCGTATGGTCATCTGCTGTAGCCAGGGACAAACCGACAGGGGCAGTGATGTCGGTTGTACTTCACACTGAAGCAATACTTGATGCAAACCAGGGAGATCGTTTATTGACATATGTGTGTCATTCTGAGCGAAGCGAAGAATCTCTGAGATTCTTCGTCGTCCGCCTCAGGCAGACTCCTCAGAATGACATTAGTAAACAATCTCCAACCAGGCACGTTTGACATGGAAGAAATAGTTGCCCTGCTCCTGGCCGTAACAACTGACCTTACCTTGGGGGAGTTTCCTGCCCCCATCCATCCCGTGGTCTGGATAGGCAAGGTCATCTCCCTCGGGTCGAGGTTCGCTCCACGCCAGGGTCGATGGGCGCAGCTCATCTACGGCGCGACGATAGTAATATTCTCTTTCGCCCTCTTTGCCCTGAGCGCCTATTTCCTCCTGTCCTATCTTCACGGGATAAGCACGTGGGCGTACATTCTGGCTGCTGCCTTCCTTTTGAAGTCCACCTTTTCTGTTAGGGAACTGCGGCGGGCTGCCCTAAGGGTAAAAACCCTTCTCGACAAAGGCGACCTGACCAAAGCAAGGAACGAACTCAGGTCTCTGGTCAGCCGCGACACCAGCCGCCTAGATGAGCCCTATGTGGTCTCGGCCACGGTGGAGTCGGAGGCAGAGAACATCGGAGATAGCTTCGTGGCCCCTCTCTTCTACTTCTTACTCCTGGGAGTACCTGGCGCTGTAGCCTACCGGGTAGTCAACACCTTCGACGCCATGATCGGCTATCACGGGCAGTATGAGTATCTGGGGAAATTTGCTGCTAGACTGGACGACGTCTTGAACTTTATCCCGGCGCGAATTTCGGCTCTGTTCATAGTACTGGCTGCCTATCTGTGCAAAAAAGACGGCAAAGCAGCCTGGCGCATCATGCTTCGCGACGGGAGTAAGACTGAAAGCCCTAATGCCGGCTGGCCTATGAGTGCCGCGGCAGGAGCTTTGGGAACCCGTCTGGAAAAGGTAGGCCACTACCAGCTTGGTGACCCTGGCAACCACTTGACACCCGGCATGATCGCCTCGGCAGTGCAACTGGTTAGCGTCGTGGCCATCATGTGGATTTCTCTTTGCTTCGTCTCAAAGGCGGTGTGATTTGGCCCTAAAGCCTAGACCGGAAATAAGCAACCTGAGAATCTCTGAGCATGGGGGACCGAATTACGGCGAACTCGAAGCGCTGGGACTCTCTCCCGGTGAGGTGATTGATTTCAGCGTCAGTTCCAATCCCAACGGTCCGCCGCCTGGACTGAGGATAGGTGCAAAGGACGTACACATTGATCGCTATCCCGATTCTGAGGCCGGAGAGCTGAGGCGTTGCTTAGCTCAGAAGCTGGGGGTCATGACTCGGAACATATTGGTGGGCAGCGGCTCGACTGAGCTTATTCGTCTTGCCACCCTGGCCTACCTTGGCAGGGGTGACAGGGCCATCATCATAGAGCCTACTTTCGGAGAGTATGAAGTCGCCTGCCACATTATGGGGGCCTCGATCATCAGACAACGTTTGGTAGAGGAAAACGGCTTCACTCTTGATGTTGACAGGACCATAGAACTGATAAGGCAACACAGGCCACAAGTCATCTTCATCTGTAATCCCAACAACCCTACAGGGCATTACCTTGATCGTACGCGGTTTGAGAGGATTCTGGCCACCGCTTCAGACTGCCTCGTCATCCTGGATGAGGCTTATATCCTCTTCGTGAACAGTGCCTGGTCATGGATAGATATGATTGATAACCACAACCTGCTCGTCCTGCGTTCCATGACCAAAGACTATACCCTGGCCGGCCTGCGCCTCGGCTACGCCATAGCCAGAGAGGACATCATCAGTACGCTTAGGCGCGTGTGTCCCCCCTGGAATGTGAACTCCGTTGCCCAGCGAGCCGGAATCCTGGCTTTGCAGCAGGATGAATTCCTGGAGCGCAGTCGCGCCCTGGCGGCTAAAGGGAAGGACTACCTGGTGCGAGAGCTAACTCGCCTTGGCCTTCGCTGTCTTCCCTCGGAAGCTAACTTCTTCCTGGTTGAGGTGGGTAACGCCTCAGACTTCCGGCAGT
>JBGOXA010000033.1:0-9767 GCA_041478915.1 Dehalococcoidia bacterium | reverse complement strand
CAAAACGGTGGCAGTGGGGTTGGGATCGTTGGCATTAACAGCGCTCTCTATGGTCAGAAAACGCCGTGCCTCGGACTGACGGAACTCAAAGGTGGCTCGCTCTCCCCCTTTCCTCTGCGGGTCTATCTCCACTAAGTAGAATCCCTTGGCGTCTTCCTCGTCACTGAAGTCAATCCGCTGCAAGCTCCCTGAGTAGACCACCGCCGGGTCATGGGAGAGAATCTGCCTTTTGTGCATATGCCCCAGGGCCACATAGTCGAAGGCTGCCTTGGCCACGCTGGCCAGAGGAAGAACCGGGTCCTGACCCAGGATCATCGCCTTCTCTGAGCCGTGGGTGGCATTAGCCACCGAAACATGGGCGGCTAGAATTGCCGGCAGGTCTGGATCAAGTTTTCTGACATTATCTTCGATGACATGGGTCAACGTTTCCTCCAGCCTGTGCTTCAGTTCCTCCAGATTGAGACGCCTGGTGTCCTCCCGGGTGAGCAACGAGTTGCGTCTCAGCCATGGCAAAGCGGCTATCTGGATAACTCCCTTCTTGGTCTTCACCGGATATACGCCAGGCTGGTTAGCCACAACCACATTCTCTATGGCTAAAGTATCGAAAATCTCAATGGCCGTCGCCCGACCTATGGCATTGGGCAGGTCGTGATTGCCTACCAGCAGGAAAACTGGTATCCCTCGTGTGGCTAGCCTGCCGACTCTTCTGGCGAACTCCCGCTGGTGGGTTTGCGACGGATCCCGACTCTTATAAGCATCACCGCAAAATATGACCAGATCGGCTTCGTTTTCCAAAGAAAAATCCACCACCTCGTCAAAGGACCGCTGGAAATCGACCAGACAGTTGGAGACGCCGGTAGCCGGATCGATGCGGCTGTAGTTCTCCACACCCATGTGGAGGTCGGCAAAATGGATGATGCGTATCATGAGGTTATTCTGATCAGGTCTTAATATACCACGTAATCCAGTTAATGGACTCACCTTTTCTTGGGCTTCCCGTCCCGGTGACCTAGTGTCAGAAGATTGAAGCCGCTTTCCGCATCCCTAACACGCGCCGCTTTCGCACCTACAATCTCATAGAGTATCACCTCGCCTACAAGCCAGACTTTGACACCGGGCCGCAAGCAACCGGTAGTCGTTTGCCCCGACCGCCCAAGCGCAGCATGGATATGCAGGATCGGTTTACCGTCTTCGTCAGGGGCAAGCACGCCCACGCCTGCCACCTCATGCGCGCCATCTATAGGTAATAGCATTGGCTCTGGCGGTCTTTCTTCGGAACGTCGCGGACCGACCACAACTTCACCATCTCCAATTCCACCCACCAGGATTACATGACCTACAGACACCCCATTGTCTTCCGCGAAACGCTCAATACACTCTGGCACCACATCACCATCTTCAAGTCTGATCACAAAAACTCTGCCGAGCTGTCCTTCACATGCCTTCATTCGCACTCTCCTCACTTTCAAGCCGACGCGCTGAACTGGTTATGGTTTAACTCTCGGCTCAACTAAATTGTACCAGCGATAACCCAAGCTGGAAAGATGATCATGTATTCGAAGCTCATCGACCGACCTACATTCAGTAGCTGGTGTCCTCTCTCCTACGGGCTGAATAGCTGCCGTAGGGTGATACAGTCTTAGTTGAGAGCAGACGCAGCAGCCGCCTTCACGTTTAAGATTACTATTTGCCTGGAACTTGTGCTATCATTGGCTCCGGAAAGTCGGCGCACAAGTCACAGGAATGGCCGTTGAGATCAAAGAGGTAGCTCAGAGCACCTATCTGCTTGACTGTGGAGAAGTCCCTTTCTTTATGATGCCCCAAGTGGCCTACCTGCTGGTTGACCACACCTCGGTACTGATTGAGCCCGGTGCGACGGTTGCCGCTTCAAGGCTGCTTGACGATTCAGGCAGACTCGGCCTTGATCTCGACAAGATCTCATATATTATCCCCACCCATATACACGTGGATCACGGAGGCGGGGCAGGCTACTTGGCTCAGAAACTCCCTCAGGCAAAGGTAGTCCTCCATCCTAGGGGAGCGCCACACATGATAAATCCCTCAAAACTTATCCAAGGCACCCGCCTGGCCTTCGGCGAAAACTTCGAAGAGGGCTTCGGCCCTATCCTTCCTATCCCGGAAGGCCAGATTCATGTTGCCCGGGATGGTGAGGAAATCCGGCTGGGGAAAAGGGGACTGAAAATACTATTCTCGCCGGGACATGCGTCACATCATATCTCTATGCTGGACAGTCTAACCCGTGGCTTATTCTGTGGCGAGGCACTGGGGTTTCCCTTGGACAGTGCGCCCGATGTCGTATTGCCTGCGGGAATCCCTCCGTTTGATCCCGAGGCCTACCTGGAAACGATAAAAAAACTGGAAAAGCTTTCCCCCAGGCTCCTCTTCTATTCTCACATTGGAGTCAGGAACAATGTGGACAACCAGCTTATCCGTCGAGTGAAGAAGAACAGCATTGCTTTCGCCAAGATTGTTCAGGAGGCTGTTCAGGCAGGTGAGGATGACCAGAAGATAATGGAACGTCTCTCGAAATATGTCGAAAGCTGCTCGCCGAAAGCCAGACTCCCGGAGTCAATCCTTACGAATCCTTCAGGCTACATAGATTACTTCAGGAACAAAAGGTAAGTTCCCGGACCTGCTGGATGAGTGAAGTCCTTTCTGGGAAGGATGGAACCCACCAAATCAAACTCACCGCCAAAGCTAGCCGTTTGACGTTTGGCGCAATCCCGATTAGGATAATACAGAGTTATAGATTATTCACCCTGAAGGATAGAGATGAGTGTGAAGGGGTATATTGAGATCAACCAAGAGCTATGCAAGGGATGCCAGCTATGCATAGCGTTCTGCCCGAAGGGAGTGATCGCTCTATCGGACAAACTGGCTGCCAGTGGCTATACACCCGTATCCTTTACTGATGCTGGCGAATGTACAGGCTGCGCTATCTGTGCCACAGTCTGTCCAGAAGTGGCGATAGAGGTTTACCGTGGCTAAGGTTCTCATGGACGGCAACAGCGTGATCGGCGAAGCCGCCATCAGGGCTGGCTGTCAGTGCTATTTCGGTTATCCCATCACCCCTCAGAACGAACTGACCGAGTATATGGCTACTCACCTAGCCAGAAGGAAGGGGTGTACTTTTATTCAGGCAGAAAGTGAGATCGCGGCCATAAACATGGTATTCGGAGCCAGCCTAGCCGGGGCCAGAGTAATGACATCCTCCTCCAGTCCAGGAATGAGCCTCAAGCAGGAAGGAATCTCCTATTTAGCCAGTTGTGAGCTCCCGGCGGTTATCGTCAATATGTCCCGGGGTGGGCCGGGGTTAGGAACCATCTCTGCTTCACAGTCGGATTACTTCCAGGCTACCCGAGGTGGAGGACACGGGGATTATCGGACCATAGTCCTGGCACCTTCATCAGGACAGGAACTGGCAGACATAACTCATCGGGCCTTTGACCTGGCTGACACGTATAGGATTCCAGTGATTATCCTGGGAGATGGGGTACTGGGGCAGATGATGGAGCCGGTGGAATTCAAACACGAAGCTCCTGAACAGTTGCCGGTGAGAACTAACGCCTTAAGAGGGGCAAAGGGACGGCCAAGACGGATTGTCAAGACCTGTACCTCAAACCCGAGCGAGATGGAAGAGCTCAACTGGAGCTTATACAGGAGATACCAGTTAATCAGGGAAGAAGAGACTACCTGCGAGACGTTTCTGGTTGACGATGCTGAGCTGATTGTAGTGGCTTTCGGCATAGCGGCCCGGATTGCACGCGGGGCAATCAAGAATGCCCGGGCCAACGGCCTGAAGGTAGGCCTGTTGCAGCCCATCACCCTGTGGCCGTTCCCTTCCGGCAAGGTGGAAGAACTGGCCAATAGGACAAAGTGCTTCCTGGTCTTCGAGCTGAACATGGGCCAGATGGTAGAGGATGTGCAACTAGCCTTGAATGGCAAAGGGGAGGTCTTCTTCTACGGGAGACCGGGAGGAATAGTCCCCACTCCCAGTGAGGTCTTCCGAGTAATCTCGCGCCATTATTACCAGAGAGGTCTGAAACAAGAGAGAAATGGACAAGGTATATAGCCGACCCAAACTGCTAAAGAAAACTCCTTTCCACTACTGCGCTGGATGTGGGCATTCGATTATCCATCGACTTGTGGCTGAAGTGATTGACGAGATGAATCTTCAAGACAGGATTGTCGGGATTAACTCGGCTGGCTGTTCCGTCTTTGCCTACAACTATCTTGACATCGATATGGCAGAGTCAGCCCATGGCAGGGGACTGGCAGTAGCTACCGGCCTGAAAAGGGCCTCTCCGGAGACCATTGTGTTTACCTACCAGGGAGATGGTGATCTGGCAGCCATTGGCACTGCTGAGACTATCCATGCTGCTAACAGAGGAGAAAGGATAACAGCTATTTTCATCAACAACGCTGTATACGGAATGACCGGTGGGCAGATGGCCCCGACTACCCTGCTAGCGCAGCAGACTACCACCACGCCCTACGGACGGGATGCCAGGCTGGAGGGATACCCTATCAGGGTGAGCGAAATGCTGGCACTGCTCAAAGGTGTGGTCTATGTTGAGCGGACATCAGTGGATTCCCCGGCTAACATCAGGAAGACGAAAAAAGCCATCCGCAAGGCCCTTCAGGTGCAGCTCGATGGTCTGGGTTTCTCAATGGTGGAGATACTCGCTGCTTGTCCCATCAATTGGAAGATGGATCCGTTAGAGTCTTGGCAATGGATCGGCAAAGAGATGACCAAAGAGTTCCCGCTGGGAGTCATAAAGGATATCACCGGGCAAGCAGATGCTAATTAAGACAATCTTTGCTGGCTTTGGAGGTCAGGGAGTCCTTTCCATGGGCCTTGGTCTGGCTCAGGCAGCTATGGTGGAGGGGAAATACGTCACCTATTTACCCTCCTATGGCGTTGAGGTCCGTGGGGGTACTGCCAACTGCACAGTGGCCATATCGGACGAAGAGATTGCCTCACCAGTGGCTTCGGCCCCGGAGTTCGTTGTCGCCATGAATCAACCTTCCTTGATCAGATTCCAAAATCAGGTCCAATCCGGAGGCGTTTTGTTCTTCAATTCATCTCTGATCAAAGCAGAAGTCTCCCGGGGAGACATTGAGCTTGTGGGGATTCCGGCCAGCCGTATCGCTGAAGGGCTGGGCAGTCCCAGATCGGCCAACATGGTAATGATGGGGGCTTTCATCAAGAAAAGCAACCTGGTCTCCATGGCTACCTTAATCGAAGGACTGAAAGGCACCTTAAAGAATAAGACAAAGCTGATCGCCGTCAACAGAAAGGCCCTGATGGCAGGGTATGATCTCCTTTAGTCGGTAGACAGACAGATAGATTGGGGGGTAGATCATGTTTGTAAAGCAGGTTTCAATTACCCTGGAAAATGTGCCAGGGAAGCTCATGGATGTGAGTGAGCGGTTAGGCATCGAAGGGATAAATATCAGGGCCATTTCGGTAGCCGACACCAGCGACATCAGTACTGTGAGGTTTGTCACTGATGACCCAGCCAAAACTATCAACGTCCTCCGCACCCATGGCTATTATGTGAAGGAGACTGATGTCATCGCCGTAGAGGTCCCAGACCATCCCGGCGGCCTTCAGGCTGTGCTCAAGCCTCTAAAAGCAGCTAACATCAATGTCCTTTACCTTTATCCCTATCTAGGCAGAGGAGAAAGCGGACAAGCCATAGTCATTGTTGGCGTGGATAAAACCGAAGAGGCGGCAAAAGTCTTGAAGAAGAACTGGGTCCGCACCTTTGACAAAGAGATCTACGCTCTGTAATTCGAGCCCAGCACAAATGCATGAGCCACGTTTGTGAAAGAGCGTGGTATACTACTTCCTCACCCAGGATATCCTCCTCATGCCTTCAAGAATTGGTCTGGCCCAAAAGGGCCTTCTTCTACAGATTGAGGGCTAGTCTCTTAATATTGATCAGGTGCGTATAAGTCACATTGTCGGTCGTCGAATTGCCACCGAATGTCCCACAGCCTAGCGTAAAGGACGGGGTCAAGCCGGTACCAATGCCGATACATCCCTGAGCGCCTTGTGCATTGACCAAAACACGGCTGGCTGGGATCTCACGACCGAACTGTTGCATCAGTTCTTGATTCTCAGTATAGATAATGGCTGTGTGGCCTTGCCCCTGATTGACCAGAATCTGTTTGCAGACTTGAAGACCTTCTGCTTCATCTTTTACTGTACATAGAGAGAGAATGGGTGCCAGCTTTTCATGTCCAAATGGGCCTCGAAGTTCATCTTGCCTTATAGGCACGACAATTAGGCGGATATCTTTGCCCCGGCGGATCCCAGTCAAGTCGGCAATGAACTGGGCAGACTTGCCGACGATTGACTTTTTCAAAGTCGAAGACTCGGGATCGAAGGCTTGTGCCGCAAAACGATTCTTCTGATCTGGTCCTAGTATGATTGCACCGTGTGCCTCCAGCATTTTGATGAAATTGTCACGAACCGAAGCAACAACAACCAGATTGTTTTCAGATCCACAAATAACGCCATTATCAAACGATTTGCTCTGTATGATTGCCGGCGCAGCCTTTGCCAAATCAGCATCGGCGCAAATCAGGACGGGAGCATTACCCGGGCCGACCCCGATAGCCGGAGTGCCGGAGCTATAGGCAGCCTTCACCATGCTCGTGCCACCAGTCGCCAGAATGAGCTTAACCTCGGGGTGACGCATAAACATCATCGTTTTCTGCCTGCTGGCTCGTCGCCTGATCGTCTGCACCAAGTCCTTTGGTGCCCCATGATGTTCCAGCACATCCCGGATGATATCGCACGCCTGGCTACCGACATCTAAAGCATCGCGATGGCAACTAAGAATAGCGGCATTTCGCCCTTTGAGAACGACGAGAGCCTTGAAAACAATAGTAGACACGGGATTTGTCACGGGAATTAGACCAAGGACAACCCCAACGGGGCTAGCGATCTCCGTAACTTGGGTTTGCGGGTCCGTCCTGAGCAATCCTGCAGCCGTATGGCCTGCTATCGTTTTGTACACTTCAAGGCTGGCAAACCGGATCTTCATGACCTTATCCTCAACCCTGCCTATGCCGGTTTCGGCCACATTTGCTTCGGCCAACTCTTGAGCCCGCGCCGCTATGGATTGTGCCACATCTTGTAGTAAAGCATCGACACGATCTTCTGGCCAATCCTCAAATTGTTGTTGGGCCTTTACAGCACGGGCAACTATCCGGTTGGTATCTTCATCAATCTGATCGGAGAATATGTAACCGGAGAATCTTTTGTTGAACTCGCGCAGTTTTGTGGTAAGGTCCTGACCCAAAGCCACTGATATCATCAAGCCAACTCTAGGATGACGCTGGCACATTTCCTCAAAACTCTGTTTAGAGAACCAACGCCCTTTGATGTCAGTGTGTGCGTAAGCAGTGGCAGAGCGCGGTCTGTTATCAAGCAGACTGAACTCCCCTAGAAATGATCCTGACTCCAAATAGCCCAGGACACTATCTGTGTCCGTTTCCACGTTCTGGAGTTCAAGACGGATTGTTCCCGCATCAATAATATAGCACCCATCGCCAGGGTCGCCTTCGCGCATGATACAACTGTTGCGCGGGAAATGCACAGGGCTCAGGTACTGTTCGAGAATAGCGACCTCTTCACCCTGTAACGCGCTTAGAAATGACATCTTTGCCTTCCTCCTGATAGCCAGCGTTATGCGTTCTTGCCGAGGGGGCTTACACGAGGGATTTCACCTCATAAACGGTAAAGGCTCCCTCTTTTCCCTTAAAGTGTTGGGGTTCGAGTTGCCTTGCCACCACCATCTCCTTTATTTTCTCAAAAGTCTGCCAGCCGATCCAGACTCGCCCTCCGGGTGCAGCGCCGCAAATGCGGGATGCCAGGTTAACTGTATCTCCAATTACACTGTATTCTGCTCTCCCTTTGGAACCTATATTCCCGGCAGTCGCTTCCCCAGTGTTGATGCCTATTCCAAATTCCACCGGGGAGAGATTACTTGACCTCTGGTTGATCTCGTCTATTGCTTTTTGGCTCTCAAGTGCTGCCTTGACCGCTAGGAAGGCGTGCTCTGGCTGGCCTTGGGGAGCATTCCAGATGGCCATTATATTGTCACCGGCAAATTTGTTGACCATTCCGTCATTGGCATTGATGCACTCGATAATAGCTGAGAAGTAGGTATTAAGTATGTCAACGACCTTATCAGGCCCAAGTCCGCTACTGAGTTTGGTAAAGCCACGCATATCCGCGAAAAGGACCGTTACCTCACGTTTCTCGCCAGTCAGCGTCAGTTCGTCCTTATCTGCCAGTGTAATGATAGCCCCGGCAACCTGCGGGGACACATACTTGCCAAAAAGGCCGGTGACCTCCTGCCTATCGGCCATCTCCGCGGTCACGCGACAGATGACCATGCCTATGAAGAAGAGGACGAGTGCTATTGGGGCATAAATGACATCCAGTATATAGCCTTTGCCAAAACATACAAAAACAGCCCCAATGAATGCTCCGAGGAGTGTAACGGTGAGCAGTCCACTCCTCCGCAACGTTAACCGCGGTAGAAACAGGCCACATACTACTGCCGTGAGAAGGATGGCAAGCAAAGTAATGCCGCCCCCGGAATCAGCAATAAATTTACCCGTGAGAATAGTATCTACGGCGTTGGCGTGTACTTCCACGCCATGCATTTGCCCACCAGAGGCAGGGGTGCTGAACAAGTCTCCTCCACCTATAGCGGTTATGCCAATGAGCACTATCTTCCCTCTAACCAGCCGCGGGTCAAAATCCCCCACGATCACATCCTTGTAAGAGATGCGGGGAAAAGAACCAGGACTACCGACATAATTTATGCGCATACTCCCCGAACCGTCCGTAGGGATATCCGAGGGAGGTTCACCTTGCGCCACCGAAACCACTGTAGTAGAGAAAGAGGAATAGGTCTTCCCATCAACATCGCGAGCGGTGACAGGGAGGCGGCGTACTACCCCGTCACCATCGACAAGCACATCAACATGACCGAGAGCGGCGGAGACATCCGAAAAAGCCGCGGTGGGGGTAACAAAATCATTGAAGACAACTTCTCCTTCCGAAGACAAAAGGTCAGTACCCACAACCGGCAGGATGACATTCCCCGCATCCGATATCGCTGCTTCCAGGTCGGTATCACCCTCCGCTGGCTCGGCGAATAGCACATCAAAGCCGATTACATCTGCCTGGGCTGCTTTCAGATTATCTATGGCTCGGGCGTGCAAGGAACGGGACCAGTCGCCCAACCTTCCATAGGTTCCTAAGGTCTCGTCGTCAATGGCAACAATGACAACGTCAGGTGTAGGTGCTCTGGAAGTGAAGAGAGAATCCTTAAGTCGCCAATCAAAGCCATTGAAGGGTTGGATGAAAAAGACAATCAGACCAAAAACTGCCCCTACACCCAACAGGATTAAGGAGTGATTTCGCAACCTCCTTTGTTTTCGCGTCCCTTTTCTTAGAAGGCTTTTTAGATAGGAAAACACCTCAACTCGTCCTTAATCTAGATAAGGCATTGGCAGACAAGCACATCTAACCTCCTCAGGCTCCGGCATCTGGTTGGATACTGTCATGAGAGATAAGGCCTGTAGTTGATGCCATAAAACTTGTCGGCGATGAAGTCGGGCTCCAGGACCTTAACATCCCCCATAACCAGAGATGTGATAGACCCTTGCTCATCAACATCAAGTTCAAATGGAATGCAGTAACCCCAACCTTTCGT
>JBGOXA010000297.1:0-2919 GCA_041478915.1 Dehalococcoidia bacterium | reverse complement strand
CTATACCAATGGCTTCTTGGAGGGCAAGAACAACCGCATCAAGGTGATAAAGAGGGTAGCCTATCCTTCTCAGAAGGATCGCAATGTGGCCAACTTCAGACAGAGAATCCTCCTGACGAACGGAAGGGGGCTATATGCCAAAGCTGCATGAGGCACTATCACAGTTATTGACGCAGAACCATTTGACTCATCTATTGTCCACCTTGGCTTGCTCTGACCCATCCATAGGCCACCTCTGTCACGTGATGCGCAGTCAGTACGCTGGCTGTTAACCCTATTCCTACGTTAACCCGCCGCTGGTTCGGAGGAGGTTAACAAACGCGAAGAAAGGGTTCCGAGACGGTTACACTAGGACAAGATGGCTCCAAACGATGACTGGCCTGTCTCACCTTAATGTGTCTGCCACCGGTCTGACCCTGGGCGGTAGCGGCTCATAAGTAGGGAATTGGTCACCACCGATACAGAACTGAACCCCATGGCGGCAGCCGCTATTACCGGGTCCAGCAGGAGCCCAAATACAGGATAAAGTACCCCAGCCGCGATCGGTATACCGGCAACGTTGTAGAAGAATGCCCAGAAGAGGTTTTCCCTTATCTTACGAATTGTATAACGGCTGAGCTTTAGGGCCTCCACCACGCCCGCCAAGTCACCCCTGACCAGAACGACAGTACCGGTCTCCATAGCTATATCGGTGCCGCTGCCCAGGGCTATGCCAACATCAGATTGGGCCAGCGCCGGCGCGTCATTGATCCCGTCTCCCACCATGGCAACCACCTGGCCATTGGCCTGCAACCGGCGTAGTTCCTCGGCTTTGTCCTCAGGCAGGACCTCGGCGAGCACCTTTTCGATGCCCACTCTCCGGGCGATGGCCTGTGCTGTGCGGCGATTGTCACCGGTAATCATTATCGTCTCAATGCCCATCTGATGAAGATTTCTAATCGCTTCCGCAGCATCCTCCTTCAGGGTATCAGCCACAGCTATGAGTCCCACTAATTTCCTGTCCACGGACATCAGCATTACCGTCTTCCCGTAGCTTTCCAACTCCTGTATCTTGTCTTCGAAGGAGCGACTTTCGACACTATTCTCAGCCATCAGGGCGCGGTTACCCAGAAGTATCTCTTTGCCTTCTACCCTGGCCACAACACCACGGCCGGCAAGGGACTCAAATGCCTCTGGGTCCGGTAATTCCTGGCCCCCACTTTTTGAGGCATCCACTATGGCCTCACCGAGAGGGTGCTCCGAACCCTTCTCAGCCACAGCCGCCAGTCGCAGGACTTCGCTCTGAGCGAACCCATTGACGGCCACCGTATCTGTCACTACAGGTTTGCCCGTCGTCAGGGTTCCCGTCTTGTCGAAAACAATAACTTTGGCGCGGTGGGCCAGCTCCAAAGCCTCAGCGCTTTTGATCAGTATGCCATTTTGGGCTCCCTTGCCAGTCCCCACCATTATGGCTGTCGGTGTGGCCAAACCCAAGGCACACGGACAGGCGATGACCAACACCGATATGAAAGCAGTCAAGGCGAAGGTGAAGCTCTCCCCACCAATGAAATACCAGACAAGAAAGGTCAACACCGCAATGCCAATGACGACGGGCACAAAGACTCCAGCAACAGAGTCCGCCAGGCGCTGTATAGGCGCTTTTGACCCCTGGGTCCGCTCCACCAGCCTTATTATCTGCGCCAGCACCGTATCCTTGCCTACCTTGGTGGCTTGGAACTTCAGAAATCCGTTCTTATTGATGGTAGCCCCTACCACAGAGTCGCCTTCCTTCTTGTCAACGGGCATCGGCTCACCAGTGAGCATCGATTCATCCACCGCAGAAGTGCCCTCGGTAACAATGCCATCGACGGGTATCTTCTCCCCAGGCCGGACAAAAACGATGTTGCCCACCGCGACCTCCTCAACAGGCACCTCAACCTCCTTGCCCTCAACAAGGATATGGGCCGTCTTTGCCTGCAGCCCAATGAGCTTCCTGATGGCCTCCGAGGTCTTGCCTTTGGCGCGGGACTCCAAGCACCGTCCCAGCAAAATGATGGAAATGATGAGGGCAGCGGTATCGAAGTACACATGCTTGCCAAAGGTCTCTGACGAGATAATGACCAGCAAGCTGTAGATATAGGCAGCGCTCGTGCCCAACGCAATGAGGACATCCATGTTGGCCCGCCGATTGCGGATGGCCCTATAAGTTCCGACGTAGAATTGCCAGCCGACAAAGAACTGGACAGGGGTAGCCAACGCTAACAGCACCAGATTGTTGGCCCTGTCTCCGAGGGGGGTAACCATTGACAGTATGAATGTGGGAATGGCCAGCGAGAAACTGAATATGAGCAGGAGCTTGAGCCGGCGCAACTCGTGCTCTCTGGCCTCTCGTTCACTGTCCCGAGCCAATTCACTCGTGAACACCGCTTGATAGCCAGCATCGCTGACTGCCTTCTTCAGCGCGGCAAGAGTAACTACCTCAGGGTTGTAGCGGACTATAGCTTTTTCAGCAGCGAAATTAACGCTGACAGAGACCACACCATCAATATTCTGGAGCGCCTTTTCTATGGTTTGGGCGCAGTTGACACAGGTCATGCCAATAAGGCCCAGCGTCACCGCACTGGTTGTCACCCCGTAACCAGCACTGGAGATGGCATCCGCAAGGGCCTTCTCTGAGGCAAGCGATGGATCATATTCAACCGTCGCCTTCTCCGTAGCCAAATTAACGCTAGCCCTGACTACTCCGGGCACCTCAGAAAGCGATTTCTCGACAGTGCCAGCACAGGTGGCACAGGTCATGCCAGTTATCTTCAAGGTCGTTTGCTTGTTCATCGTTGCCAGATTTCCAGTATCTTTCTTAAGATAGCCTCTGGGAGATAGCCTGTATGCGACAATGGTCACATAGAAAAGAAAGCCAGTCCAGGAACAGGATCGGTATGT
>JBGOXA010000131.1:0-5536 GCA_041478915.1 Dehalococcoidia bacterium | reverse complement strand
GGGACAACCCCAGGTCTGCCATGGTCAACCCTTGCCCAGTGTGATATTCTTCGTTCATCGGCATATCCTCCCTTCCGAGGGCCTCCACTGGCCCCCGTTTTGCTTTCGTCAGCTATAGGGTAGGATATGCCATTCCTTTTTCCACCACTTTCGGGACACTGCCGAGGAGATAACATTGATCGCGTATCGCATTTGGGAGGAGGAAGGGCGCCCGCAGGGACTTGACCTAGAACACTGGTTCAAGGCTGAGGCTATCTGGCAGGAGAGACAAGAGCAGATTGAACACCTTGCCGAAGATGTGTTCAGTCGTACTGATTTGACAGCTCCAAGGGCAAGTGGACGAAGACGAAAAGGAGGCAAATATGCTTGAGTACATCCTGGTTTCATGAGCCGTGGTATTAACAAATGGCAATTTCTTCTAGTAGTTAAGCTGGTTATCTACCAAAAGTAGCTATTGAATATGAATAGCTTGCTTTAATAGCCGGTAGAAGACCACGATTGACTCTTCACATTCCGAGTGCTAGAGTGAGCCCTGAAGCCTATGCTAAACAGGACGAATATGACAGGCCAGAGAACGGTCATCGGAAAAGGCAAATGAGACGTCCGAAATCGCAGGTGACCAGAATCCTAGTTTGTATACTGCTGGCGGTGCTGGCCATTGTACCCTTTGCGGTGACCACGCGTTTGCCAGCATCGGCAGCATCTGATATCACCTTAAACAGCTCAGTCCAGATTTCATTTCCGACCTTCATGACGTTCAAGGTAAGCGCACAAAGCGATGTCAATATCGTGCAGCTCAGGTTGCATTACATAGTTGACCGACAGAATTATGCCAATGTTACCAGCGAGGGCTGGGCTCAGTTCGATCCAGCGACGTCGGTGAATGCTCAATGGCTGTGGGATATGAGAAAGAGCAGTCTTCCACCAGGGTCGCAGGTCGAATACTGGTGGACGGCTGAAGATGCGGCAGGCAAAAGCGCGGAGACTAACCACTCCACGGTTTCTTTTGATGATAATAGATATAACTGGCAATCGATTACCACGGAACCAGTGACATTGTTATGGTATAACGGAGCCTCTTCATTCGCCGATACGCTCATGACTGCTGCCCAGCAGGGGTTGCAAAGGATTGAGAACGATACTGGTGCCACACCGCAGGGTCACGTCCGTATCTATATATATGCCAGTACCCAAGACCTGCAGGGCGCTCAGCTTTTCCCCCAACAATGGGAAGGCGGTGTGACCTTCCAAGGTTTTAATATCATTGCCATTGGTGTATCGCCAAGCGAGTTAGCCTGGGGCCAGAGGGCGGTTCGTCACGAACTGACTCACTGGATTATGGGGCAGATAACCTTCAATGACTATGGTGCCGGTTTGCCAACCTGGCTGGAGGAAGGCCTGGCAACATATGGCGAAGGTTCCTTATCTCCCGATTACCAGGCGGCACTTAATAGTGCGATCAAGAACCACCAGTTGATCTCTATCCGCAGTCTGTCCAGTCCTTTCTCCGCGATACCCGAACAGGCCTACATATCATATGGCGAGAGCAACAGCATAGTGACATTCCTCATCCAAACATACGGGAAGGTCAAGATGGTGCAACTGCTGAATGTGTTCCACCAGGGTAGCGGTTACGACGAAGCGCTTAAGCAGGTTTACGGCTTCGACCAGGACGGTCTGGATGCCTTGTGGCGGCAGAGCATTGGCATTAGCACAGCTTCCACCACCCAGCGAGAGCTTGAACTGGCGGCAACTGCGGGATAGTTTTATGCGTGTGAAGTTGAACGGGATTGCACGCCATGAAGGCCAAGGGGTTTACATACCAAACGTGAAGGTTATTTTGAAATCTAAATTACTTATTAGAAACATGGGCAAAAGAATCGGGCTGTTAATGCTGTGCTTCTTGGCACTGGCTCTAACAGTGACGGCCTGTGGCGGTGGAGGTACACCTGCCGGCGGCCATGGGACGCTGAACTTGGCTGACACTGGGCCAATCACGCTGGACCCAGCTGTGGCCGCCGAATCATCATCCGCAATGTATATAGTTCAGCTCTTCAGCGGACTGGTGCGGTTGGACGAGAACCTCCAAATAGCCCCAGATATCGCTGAGAAGTGGGACGAGAGCGCGGACGGCAAGACGTTTACGTTCCATCTGCGTCAGGACGTGAAGTTCCACGATGGAAAGCCGGTCAAGGCATCCGATTTCAAGTATTCTTGGGAACGGGCATTGAATCCGGCAACGCATTCCCTGACGGCGGGGACCTACCTGAACGATATCGTGGGTGCGGCGGATGTATTATTCGGAAAGTCCACGCAGTTGAGCGGCGTTAAGATCCTGGATGACTACACGATACAGGTTACGATCGACGCGCCGAAAGCCTATTTCCTGGAGAAGATGGCCTATCCTACTGCTTTCGTAGTAGATAAGACAAACGTCCAATCAGGCAGTACCTGGTGGCAGCACCCCAACGGCACCGGGCCGTTCAAGCTCAAGGAATGGCAGCAGGACCAGCTTCTGGTTTTGCAGCGCAACAATAACTATTACGGGGACAAGGCCAGATTGAACCAGGTCGTATTCAAGCTATTTAGCGGTAATCCGATGCAACTATACCAGGAGGGAAGCATAGACGTATCCTTTGTCAGCCCAGGTTATATGGGACTGGTCACTGATCCGAGTAACTCTGTTTCGAAGGAACTCGAGACATATCCAGAGCTGAGCTTGTCATATATCGGTTTCAACGCTTCCGCACCGCCCTTTGACGATGTGAACATCCGCCAGGCCTTTTCATATGCAGTTGACAAGGAAAGGGTGATCTCACTCTCCGCCGAAAACGTGGTACCTACTGCGTACGGTATCCTACCACCCGGAATAGCCGGGTACGATGCCAGCCTCCAGGGTCTGCGTTTTGACCCTCAGAAGGCGAAAGAGCTTATTGCCGCCTCGAAATACGGCGATGTTTCCAATTTGCCCCCCATTATCCTGACCACCTCCGGTTGGGGAGGGGGCATCTCAGGCCTACTTGGAGGCGTTATCGAAGAGTGGAGGCGCAATCTGGGTGTCGAGGTAACTGTTAGGCAACTAGAGCCGGAACCTTTCCTTTATGCACTCAACCAGGAGAAGAACGAGCTATTCGATAGCGGTTGGATTGCTGATTACCCTGATCCCCAGGACTTCCTTGATATACTGTTTCACACCGGCGCACAAAACAACACAGGAGATTACAGCAATCCCCAGTTAGACTCGCTTCTGGATCAAGCATCAACCGAGCAGGACCCGAATGTTCGCTTAAAGATGTATCAGGATGCGGAACAAACGGTGGTCCAGGATGCTGCCATATTACCACTGTTCTTCGGCCGCAACTACGTGTTGGTTAAGCCGTATGTAAAGGACTATGTGCTGAGTCCGCTAGGACACCCTCTGCTAAATAAGGTGAGTATTCAAAAATAGATGGGAACAACCCAATAATAGGGCGTGTATTTACGGAGCGCTGACCTACCACCCGACGAACTGCCGGCCCAGGTAATACTGATAGACCATGGCCGCCACGTTCATCCCCGAGTCAACTGCTCCGTGTGAGCCCAGCGCATTCTTGTTATGACCCGCGTCCATGCCTACAAAGAACAGACCGGGTACAGGTGATTTGGCCGGTCACTGTGGAGTATCTGACGGTGCTGCTGCCGCTATCCTCACGCGTGCCGATATGGCCAAGAAGTTCCGACCCAATCCGGTCTACATCAAAGCGCTGCAGATTTGTACTGGCCCTACATCTGGCCGTTTGCTCAACACCCACGACTATAAGCATGTTGAGGAGTCCTACCGCGCTGGCCTGGCTGCCTACGCCGAGGCCGGCGTGAAGAATCCCCGCAAGGAGATCAGCATGGCAGAGGTACACGACTGCTTTTCCATTACCGAGGCTATCACCATGGAAGACCTGCAGTTCAGCCATAGGGGGCGGGTGAAGGAGGATATCGACGCCGGGTTCTTCGAACTCATGGGGCCACTGCCGGTGCAACCTGACGGAGGGCTGAAGTGTTTTGGACACCCCATAGGCGCCTCCGGTATAAGGATGCTGTATGAGCCCTACCTCCAGTTCCAGGGCAGGGCAGGGAAACGTCAGACAAAAGATCCCAAGTTGGCGCTGGCCCACAATATGGGTGGCGAGCCCTATTCACCGGTGGTCAGCGTATGCCTGGTTGGACTCTAGACTTGGCCGAAAGGCCTGCGTAGGGAGGTTTTGTCCAAATGCCGAAAGAGACTCGTTGGGGCTTTCAGCTTGAACCGCGCGACGATGCTCTCCACCCTTCGAATTCACCGGGGTGGTGGGAGTGGTGGTACTTTGACGCGCACTTCGACAATGGCTATTCATTAGGTGGTACCTTCCATTTCGGGAGTCCCCGTCCCCCCGCGGATCCCGACGTGAGGTTCATTGAGATTGCTCTCTATGATCCAGAAGGCAACAAGAGAACGGTGAGAAAGCGATATCCCAAGGAGCGGTGCTCTGCTTCCGAGGAGACCTGCAAGGTGGTAATAGGGCCGAACGTCTACGAGGGTGACATCCAGAGGTACCACCTTTTCTTCTCCGAAGGAGACCAGGGCTGCGATCTCATCTATGAGAGCCTGGTTGAAGGTTTTGCCCCTAAGGCGCCCACGAGCAGTGTGGGAACGGCTCCTGTTGGCTGGGTAATACCACAGGCGAGGGCGACGGTCAGCGGAACCATCACATGGGATGGCACCTCTATCGAGGTTGCTGGCCGAGGGTATCACGATCACAACTGGTCGGATGAGCCGATGTCTGGGGCTGGCGACAGCGCGGATCTTCTGGCCATGATGGGACTTCCTGCAGGGGACTGGACCCTGGTCTGTTCCGGAGGCCGATACGTGCGAAAACGGGGCTATGAGCCGTACGGAGTAATGTATGCTTTCAAGGAGGAGAAGCTTATCGCCATCTCGGAAAAAGGAGGTGGCGTTGGCTCTGATTATACCAAAGCTGACATGGGCATAGAGCATCCTCAGGCGTACAGGTTGTCGTGGAATGAGCCGGGACTCGTCGAGGGGGCGATAGATTTCAAGGTGAAGAAAGTGATCGACTTCATGGACTTGCACCGCCGCTTCAAGCCTTTCCAGAGGTGGTTTGCTGAGACCTATGTGGGGCGCCCAGCCTATTTCCGATACTATGTTGAATATGCCGTAGACTTGAGGATAGTTGGAGAGGAAGTGAGGGCCACAGGCACAACCTGGGGGGAGCACCACAAGTTCGTCTGAAGCTGATCGCACCCGAACTAGAGAATCATCGCCTCCCCCGTGGAGCAAAACATTTCTGCAACAAGGGGTCGAGCAAGCAAAACCGAGGCCGAGAAAGGGGCAAATCAGATGACAGCAGATGAAGTCAGTTTGAGGATGGCTGAGCAGTTGCAGGTAGTAGTGGAAAAGGCTCGCGACCTGTTTGTTGATCTATTGGATGAGCATGCCAGAAACGGCAAGGTGAACGTCCCGCCGCTCAGTGAACTAGACAAACGCAGCATCGAGCGCCTCTTC
>JBGOXA010000061.1:0-7808 GCA_041478915.1 Dehalococcoidia bacterium | reverse complement strand
GCGATGGAGACCGTTACCCCTCCCATTTTTGCAAGGGTGGCACAGTTGGCCAAGGTTGACGTGAATACTGTTGAGGGCAGGATGAAGGCAGGCGGTCTGTGTATGGACAATATGTACGACCACTATCCAGGCCACTATGAGGTAAAGAGTAACAAGGAGGTCATATTGACCTACACCCGATGCCACGTCATGGATAAGAAAACGGTGGGCGACATCGACGTTTTGCGCTATGTCTGTCAGTACGTGGAACCTAGATTCGCGATGGCCTATCTGAACTATCCTGGCGCTCGCAAGATAAAGGTGACTATGCTGAAGATACCCGAGAGTCTGACACCGAAGCCGGGTGAACCTGTCTGCATTTGGAGGTTTGCATTCGAGGAGTAAGCTACCTCAAAGCACCGCAAGATCGTGACTATTTGTTTCCACCGAACATGCTATAGCTGGATATGTGGATTTTCCTAAGAATCACTGGGAGGTGTGACGATGGCGACCAAAATATGGACCCAGGATATTTGGACCGTTGAGGTGCCCTATATGCCCAATGATGGTTACCGTAAGGTGGGTCGAGGATTGAGCAGGATATACAAGAAAGTGCTTCACGCAGACACCATCGTTGGTCAGAACTACGTTCCCAGATCTACGTATTACACGACATCCTCTTATTTGGAGCTATTGAATAATGCCGAGATAATTCGGGGAATAATCGAGGGTGAGAAAGAGGGCTATGACGTTGCCATGATCGTTTGTGGCAACGATCCTGGACTTCATCAAGCGCGTGAAGCGGTGAACATACCGGTGATAGGTATCACACAGGCAGCGATGCTTCTCGCTTGTCAGCTAGGATCCAGGTTTGCGCTAATAACCGTCGATCCGAAATGTATCCCACTGCTGGAGCGCAATATCAAGCTATACGGTCTGGAGGACAGAGCGATAGCCAGACAGCCGGTGCGACTACCCGATGACCCTAGTTGGCTATCAGTATTGGCCGAAATGCCGACATGGTTTGAATCAGTCGAGTACACAAGGCAGCATGTTATCCCCGCTTTTGAGAAGGTCGCCAAGGAGTGCATAGAGGACGGAGCAGAGGTGATCTGCACTGCTTGTGGAGGCTACGGTTGTTTGACCTTGGCCGGGTACCACAAAGTGACCGGTACGGAGGTTCCTGTGATCGAGAATGTAGCCGCTGGTATCAAGATGGCTGAGTTGTTGGGTGACATGAGAAGAGTGCTAGGCATCTCCACAAGTAAGCAACTCACCTATCAGTCGCTTCCGCCGGAGATACGTGACGAGATGGCGAAACCTTTCTTCGGGTAGGACTCAGTGCTGGCCGGGACATAGTTCCGTCTGCTGTTCCAGGTTTGACGCTTATAGAGTTAAGCAGTGACCATGCAACCGCAAGGAATCAAATGGCCTCTGAGCATTAAGGAGGTGTACATATGAGATTCAAGGGGAAGATAGCCATAGTAACTGGCAGCAGCCGTGGAATTGGGAAGGCAATAGCCCTTGGTTTCGCCCAAGAGGGGGCTGATGTCGTCCTGGCGGCCCGCACAATGGAGGCGCTACGCACTAATGCTGAAGAGATCCGCGCTCTTGGCAGGAGAGCTCTCCCGGTCAAGACCGATATCAGTGTCCTGAGCGACGCCGAAGAAATGGCCCAAAAGGCCATCCGGGAATTTGGGCGGATAGACGTTCTGGTCAATAACGCTGCCTACACAGAAATGAGCCTGAAGCCCTTCCATGAGACCAATCCACAGGATTGGGATGGAGAGATAAACACCACCTTGAAAGGCACGCTGAACTGCTGCAAGGCAGTTCTGCCCCAAATGATGAAGCAGCAGTCCGGGAGGATTATTAACGTCACTACTGCTGGCGTCAAAACGGGTTCACAATTCCTGTCAATATATGGAGCCTGCAAGGCCGCCGTGGCCCAGTTCTCCAAGTCTCTTGCAGCCGAGTTGGCACCATACGGGATACTGGTCAACGCTGTAGCACCAGGCACGATCAGAACCGGCGCCTTGATTCGGGTCTTTGGGGAAGAATTAGTAATAAGCAATCTAGCCACCTCAGGCGTCACGCGAATAGGCGAGCCCGAGGAAGTGGCAAGAGTTGTCCTCTTTTTAGCTTCGGACGAAGCTAGCTACGTAACAGGACAGCACTGGTCTGTCGATGGCGGGCTCAGCCCTCAGTAGGCAGCTTGCTCAGGTGGGCTAATATGGCTGATAGTGAATAGTGAAGGCAGCCGGGCTCATACCTAGTGCTGAACATGTTATAGCTGGACATGTGTGGTCAGTGAGGTCAGGCGCTCTAGTTAGGGAAGGAGAGGAAATGGCCGGTACAGGAGGGCTGAGGTTAGGGTGACCAAGAGCAACATATCTTCGGATCATTGCCCCTCCCGGCGCCGCTCGCTGTCAAACCCCTGCCTTGCTGTCGGCATCTGGCATCCGACCATGCACAATCTACTCCGCTGCCCAACCAAGTTGACAAAGGACGCGATTTGTTCAAGAATGATAGTTACAGCACCAACGAAGGAGGGTATATCAACAACCTGTGGTGCCTAATGCTTAATAAAGGCGCCGGAAGGCTACCCCGTCTCTCATATGTCTCTCGATGTACCTTTCCTCGAGGATCAACCTGGCTAAACCGTTTAGTGCCGGTGTTGGGAATACACGGCCACAAAGAACTCAGCAAAGTATCTGGGAGGACGGCCTCGGCCGTGGGACGCCAGTGACTATCCGGCTCCTCATACGGGTTAACTCGGCCTCAAAGGGAAACGCTTTCGTCAACTGCACAACTGGGTGTCCTCTGTACCGGCAAACTGCAACAGCAGAAATCGAGCGCGGCAACTGCAAAAAAGGAGCGTTTAAAAGGGGGAAAATGAAGTGCAAACAAGCATAAAGTCCAGGGCGTTAAAGGAATTTGCCGAAGCTACTGCAACCCTCGCCAATCCGGCAGTGCAGGAATGGAGAAGACAGGGGGGCAAGGTGGTGGGATACTTCTGCTCCTACTTTCCGGAGGAGATTGTCACCGCTGCTGGCTTCCTCCCCTTCCGGATGAGGGCCACAGGCAGCAATGGGACGGAGCTGGCTGACGCGTACTTGAGCAGTATCAACTGTAGCTTTACCCGTCACTGCTTTAACCTGGGGCTGCGGGGCGAGTATGACTTTGTTGACGGGGCTGTTTGGCTCAGCACTTGCGACCATGTCCGCCGCATCTACGATAACTGGAAGCGGAAGGTGAATACACCCTTCGTGCACATCATGAGCCTTCCCAAGAAGATCGATGAACCGCAGGTGGGCTGGTACCGAGACGAAATGGTAAATCTCAAGGAAGCCCTGGAGAGGCATTTCAGCGTGAAAATCACCGATGAGCGTCTGTGGGAGGCGATAAGGCTCCATAACGAAACGCGGCGTCTCCAGAGACAGCTCTATGAACTAAGAAAAAAGGACAATCCGCCGATTACCGGCACTGAAGCGCTAGCTGTCATGGTAGCCGGCACTGCCATGCCTAAGCAGCGGTATAATCAACTGCTGAGGGAGCTACTGGATGAGATAAGCCAGAGGGAGGGCAATGCTGACTATCGGGCGAGATTGATGATACTAGGCGGCATCCTTGATGACCCAGGCTACATTAAGGTCATTGAGGAGCAAGGCGGCCTGGTGGTCACCGATATGCTGTGCTTTGGCACCAAAATCATGTGGAAGGATGTTGCAGAGGGGACAGGTGATCCTCTTGCAGCCCTTGCCCGGTACTACATTGCGGAACGCCCCTCCTGTGCGCGAATGTTTGGGGATTATCCACGAAGGGCTGACTTCGTCAGGGATATGGTTCGAGAGTTCAAGGTGGACGGGATTATTGGCGAGCGGCTAATCTTTTGCGACCTGTGGGCAGTTGAGCATTACATGCTGGCCAAGGAGTTCAAGGCTGAAGGTGTTCCTTATCTCATGTTGGATAGGGAATACCTCCTGGCAGGCGTCGGCCAGTTGAGAACAAGGGTCCAGGCATTCCTGGAAACCATAAGGAGGTAGACGATGCAGCAAAAGAGGTTGGAAAAGCTTATAAAAGAGCGCGAGATAATCGACGTGATGGTGAAGGCGTTTACGCAGTCTCCAACAGCAGATGACAAGCTTAGTACCGAACTGGCTAAGGTGACCCTTGAGCACCATGACAGAATAATAAGGTGTGTTGAGGAGGGTAAGCCCTTCATCTACAGCTACTACGCCTGTTCACCGGAGATATACGCCGCTATGGATCTCCCCTGGTACAGCTTTTTGGAGCTCCCGTTCACGGGGGCTCTCTTGCCCACCCTACAAGATGACATCGATGGAAGTGACATGCTGTTTGGAAACGATTTGTGTACCATCATTAGGGTAGCCGCATATTATATAGAGGAAGATCTTGTCCCACTACCAACTGCGATTGTCGGTCTGCTTCACCCCTGCGACGGTACAACAATACTTCACCAGTTAATAGCGTCAAACGAAAACTGGCGCAATGTTCCGATGTTCGCCGCTGACCCGCCCTACTGGGAGGATGAGCGAAGTATTGACTACTATGCTGGCGAACTTAAGCGGATGGTGTCCTTCCTCGAAGAGCACACCGGACACAGACTGGACATGGACAGACTTCGGGAGGTGATAAAGGAGGGCAACAAGCAATTCGAGCTCGGGATGGAGTACAACGAGTTGAGAAGGGCAGTGCCCTGCCCCCACGGCTATGGCATAGGAATGCAGATGTCCGGTGTAGCTCAGGGCTACTATGTTGGTGACCCCAGAGGCACCGCCTGGTTCAGGGATCTCATTGCCGATGCCGAGAAACTGGTGCGAGAGAAGAGGGGTAAGACACCGAAGGAGAGGATCAGGTTATTTTGGTTTGATGTTGTGTCTCTAGAGCTGAGCTTTGACCTCTTTCCCTGGTTAGAGCAGGAGTGGGGGGCAGTCATCGTGATGGACATGTTCGGCTATTGCCCATACACGCTGATTGACACCTCTAGTGAGGACGCCATGTTTAGAGGCCTGGCTAAGAGAGCTTTGTTCGACCTGCCGATGATCAGGCAGGCGCGGGGTGTGGCCGATAACTTCCTGGCTGACATCAGGCGGGTAGTCAAAGACTACAAAATAGATTGCGTCGTCTGGCCGGGTCACATGGGGCATAAGGATGGATCCGCCAACATTGGCATGATGAGGGAGACATGCCGCGAGATCGGAGTTCCCTTTCTGCACATCGGGATGGACCTCTTCAACAAGAAGTATACCTCGGTAGACGAGATAAAGGACAAGTTCTCCCAGTTCTTTACCGCCATGGGACTGGGTTAGAAGAATCTGTTGGCATACATCATCGGGTTGAGAAGTCAATGCAAGGAGATGACATGATCGTTGGAGGCTGCGACATCGGCTCTGCCACCGGTAAGGCAGTAATCATGAAGAACGGGACAATCGTGTCCTACACCATTATCCCCTCCACCACCAAACCTGAGTTGACGGCACGCATGGCCATGGATGCGGCTATTGAAAAGGCGGGCCTGTCATCTCTAGGGGACTTGCGCTACATTGTGGGCACGGGGTACGGCAGGCTCAAGGTCCCTTTTGCCAACGAAAATATTTCAGAGATAACCTGCCATGCGCGAGGCGCTCAATGGCTCTGTGCCACAGTGAGAACGGTGATCGACATCGGCGGCCAGGACTGCAAGGTGATGTCGCTCAGTGATAGCGGCAAGGTTCTGGAGTTCGTTATGAACGACCGATGCGCTGCCGGGACAGGGAGATTCTTCGAGGCTATGGCCAGGGTGCTGAGTTGTGGGCTTGAAGGGCTTTCAACGCTGTCTCTCCAAGGGAAGAACCCGGCCACTATCAGTAGCCAGTGCAGCGTATTTGCGGAGTCTGAGGTTATAACCCTGGTCAACGAGGGCGTCGATCTGGCCGACATTGTAGCCGGCCTCCACAACTCGGTAGCCGGCAGGCTGAATTCCATGGTAGGAAAGGTGGGGCTGACTGAAGACGTGGCTCTCACCGGTGGATGCGCCAAGAACGAGGGTCTGGTCAAAGCATTGGAAGACAAATTGCACGTCAGGGTAAAGAGGCTATCCGAGGATCCCCAGATTGTCGGAGCGTTGGGAGCGGCACTCATAGCCAGAGAGAAACTCGACAAAAAATTGTGAATTCAATTCCCGTCATTGAGCGGGCTAGGACGCAGCCGCAGGCCCACGGGAACAGCGACTGAATCTATTTCGGCTACTGGTAGCTAGCTTTGATCGCTTTTCACCCTGTGCGCGAAGTCAGCTACTGGCTGAACCTCTGTTCCCGAACAAGAGGCCGAGCCTGCCAAGAGAAGTCTGATTATGGCAATCTTTGATGTATACGTGACAAAGCTGGCTGAATACATGGAGGAGATGAGGGTGGGGGGGAGACGCGTCAGAGAAACCAGCCATCCGGCAACAGCCAGCCAGCTAGCGGAAGGACTACCGGTTCGGGTTGGCCCCGAAGCAAGTCCGGGAATAATACTCCGCGGCGATACCTTTATCGAGTTGGGGCACCCAGAGGCAGGTTCGGCTGCCTTCGTTCTGTGGACGGATAACCCGTCCCTGATCAGGGACGGCCGAGTTACCCTGATTGGCCCCGACATCCAGGAATCGCCTGGGGCCAGCTTGCCCTTCGGCCAAGTTCTGATGGTAGCAGGAGCAGGCTTGGGCGAGGAAGAGCATGAGACGCTGGAACAAAGCCAATACGTTGCCGATCAAATAGAAGGGTATATGATCAGGAGCTCATCTCAGCACATGTGGAGCAGGGTGAGCAAGGATGCCGCCGCCAAAGGCTTTTCCTTCGATACGCTGGGGAGAGCGCTGATGGTCATCTTCAAATCGGGGGTGCCCAAAGTACAAGCTGTGGAAGTCGTCTTCGTGACTTCAAGCAAAGAGGACGTGCAACGGCTGGACGACATTGCTGCGCAAATTCGGAAGATAGCTAAGGACATCGTCGCCAAAACCTGGAAAGCTAAAGGTATTGACATCTTGGAGTGTACCTTCGGTTGGGATTGTACCTCTTGTCCAGATCGGCCTGTATGTGATGATATCAGGGAAATTATCACCGTACGCAAGCAAAAGGCCAAAAAGGCTGAAGAGGCTGCTTAGACATGATTGACAGACACTGCGGGAGTGACAGGTTCGCCACCTGAAGCAGCCATAGAACTTCGAGGTGTGAGTCGTGATTTCGCAATCTCCGATCATCAAGAAGAGGCTGGTGGCCGTATGTGGCAAGGGAGGCACGGGCAAAACCGTGTTCGCCGCTATGGCAACCAGAGTTCTTGTGGAGAGCCACAGGGCTGGCAAACTATTGCTGATTGACGCCGACCCCGCTATGAACCTGCCCAACGTGCTCGGCGTAAACGTCAAACGAACCATGGGCCAGGTCCGGGAAGAAATAATCAAGACCGCCAGAGGCGGCAGCGAGGCAGAAAAGGCCCAGATGAGCGACATGCTCGACTATATGGTACTGGAGGCCCTCTATGAAACAGATGACTTCGCCCTGCTGGCCATGGGGCGTACTGAAACGCTGGGCTGCTTCTGCCCGGTCAATGACCTTCTGCGCGGGGCAATAGAAACCCTATCCCGCAGTTTCGATACCATCATCGTTGACGGAGAGGCCGGCCTGGAGCAAGTAAACAGGCAAGTCATGCGCCGTGTGGATACTCTGGTCATTGTTAGCGACGCCACATCCAGAGGCCTGCGCACCGCAGCCCTGATAAAAGGCATGGTGCAGAACGACAGGGTGATACAATGTGAGAAAATGGGCCTGGTCTTCAACAGGGTGCAAGGT
>JBGOXA010000025.1:0-11166 GCA_041478915.1 Dehalococcoidia bacterium | reverse complement strand
GTAAATAGCAACAGGGGGGATGTGGGAGTCCGGGGGGTAGAACGGGTGTTGAGAAAACAGGTTCAGCAAGGAGTTCTAGCAATGGACGCTGCCATTAAGGAGCTAAAGCAGAACGTATGTATTAAGGCGGTAAAGGGTCTCTACCGTGGCCGGGAGCGGATTGACATGGATGCGGGCTACCGGTCGGAGGTGAAGGTCTGTCTGGAGCGGGCCCGGCTGATAACGGAGTCCTACAAGGAGACGGAAGGGGAGCCCATGATCACCAGGAGAGCCAAGGCACTGAAGAAGATCCTGGAGAACATGACCATCTACATCCAGCCCAAGGAGCGCCTGGTAGGCAATATGGCCAGTGACCCCCATTCTTTACCTCTCTACCCGGAGTTGGCCTGGAGGTGGCTGGAGAAGGCCCTGGACAACGAGTACCAACACCTGCTGGACGATGCCGGTAAGAAGGAACTGAAGGAGCTCCACAAGTACTGGAAGAAGATATCGGTCCACGGCATGGAGCGGAACCTGGTGCCCGACAGCGTCAAGCCCTATACAGCCTATACCCCAGTAACAGTTTTCAGCTACACCTGGGATATGGTGCTGCCCGACTATGAGAAGATCTTCAAGGTGGGGCTCAAGGGCATCATCCAGGAAGTGAAGAATAAGATGAGGGAGATCGAGGCCGACCCTGACATAGATGCCAGGGACTATCTGGAGCAGAAGAGGTTCCTGGAGGCGGCGCTCATTTCCCTGGAGGCCACCATCAATTTCTCCCGAAGATATGCGACGTTGGCCGGAGAGAAGGCCAAGACCGCCAAAGACCCCAAGGGGAAGAAGCGGCTGGAGAAGCTGGCTGAGATCTGCGACTGGGTGCCGGAGAACCCGGCGCGAACCATGCATGAGGCCATGCAGTGCTTTTTCCTCATCCACCTCATCGTCGGCTTCCTGGAGTTGCCCTCGGTGGGCTGCGGGGTGAGGCTGGATAAGATCATGTATCCCTACTACAAGAAGGACATCGAGGAAGAGAGGACCACCAGGGAGGAGGCCTTGAACCTGGTGGAGTCGCTGTGGATCAAGTTTGAGGAGATGGGGTTCATCCATCCACCACGGCTCTTCGGCTCCGCTGGCGGCGGTCTGGCCTGGCAGAACATCACCCTGGGAGGGGTGGACCAGGAAGGCAACGATACCAGCAATGAGATGTCACACATCATCCTGGATGCCACCAGAGAATTGCATTCGGTGCAGCCACCTCTCTGCTTCCGGTACCATGACCGGATACCTAAGGACCTGGTGCTAAGAGCCATTGACACCCAGAGGACAGGGGTGGCCCAGCCAGCCTTCTTCAATGACAAGATGATGATCCCGTATCTCCTGGGGAAGGGCATACCTCTGGAGGATGCCCGGGACTACGCTATCAGCAACTGCATGTCCTGGATCATCCCCGGGAAGAGTATGGTCTACCGCCAGGGTATGGGGATGTTCTCCTTCCCCAACTGTATGATGCTGGCCTTAAACCAGGGAGTGGACTGGCTCAGCGGGCAGCCGGTAGGCTATCCTACCCCGGACCCGCTCACCTTCAAGTCTATTGATGACATCATAGAGGCCATCTTCCAGCAGTATGTGTTCTTCTTCGAAAAGCAGGCCTATATCAGCAACATCGCCGATGCTCTATACGAGGAATACCTGCCCCGGCCTCTCATCTCGGCCTTGATATATGACGGGATAGAGATGGCGGCAGACTGCCGCAAGTGGTACTACTTCCACCGGAACTACGTCATGCCCAGCGGGGTGAACAACGTGGCTGACTCACTGGCGGCCATCAAGAAGTTCGTCTTCGAGGAGAAGAAGATCACCATGGCCGAGCTTCTGGACGCCCTGAAGAAGAACTTCGAGGGCAAGGAGGGCTTGCGCCAGATGCTGCTCAGTGCCCCCAAGTTTGGCAACGACGATGACTATGTGGACCGCATTGCTCAGGAACTCCATTTCCGCATAACCAGAGAGACGGAGAAGTTCACCACCTACTATGGCTATCCCTACGACGTGGATGGCACCAATGCGGCGATGGGCTATTTCCTGGGTATCGACGTGGCTGCTACCCCTGATGGTCGGAAGGCCAAGGAACCTCTCCACGACGGAAGCGTCTCTCCGGTGCAGGGCCAGGACAAAAAGGGGCCCAGCGCCGTGCTTAACTCGGTGGGCAAGATCGACCCGCTGCTTTCCTGCAATCACCTGTTCAACCAGAGGTTTGCCCCTCAGTTTATGGAGGGGGAGAACCGGGAGATCTTTACCCAGTACCTCAAGACCTGGTCTGACCTGGGGATTCATCACATCCAGTTCAACGTCATCGATCCGAAGACATTACGGGATGCCCAGCAGCACCCCGAGAAACACGCCGACCTGATAGTCAGGGTAGCCGGCTACGCCGCCTACTTCGTGGACCTGACCAAGTCCCTTCAGGACGACATCATCGCCAGAACCGAGCAGAGCTTCACCTAAAGCAGGGTACCCAGCCTGGCCGCTAGGCCAGGTCTGGGGGCGATAACAAAAAGCGACAAAGGGGGTAAACGTATGGAGTTACTGGACGTCCGGGCCATCGACACCATGTGCCGCGCCGGGTATGCCGGGATTGTGACCGAGAGGGAGTGGAAGGAGATGTGGTCGATGTACGAGGCGCAGGCGGCGGTCAAGGGTACCTTTGGCGGTGTACTGAAGAAAATGGGAATAAAACCGGAGGACGGGTGGAAGGTGATAGCCTCTCAGTACAAGGCCTCGGTGGAAGAGATGATCAAGGAGATGGACGAGGTGGGGGTGGAAAAAGTGTGTGTCGACCAGCAGATGCTCTGGTCAAGGCGTCACCACATGCTGGCCACCCAGTTCTCTGTAGAGCAAATTGCCCAACTTGTGGACAAGGGCAAAGGGAGAATCGTTGGTGGCGCTAGCTATAACCCCTGGCGTATTGAAGAGAGTTTGAAGGATGTGGAGAGGGGGGTGAAGGAATTCGGTTTCAAATACGTATGGTTCCACCCCAACAGCTTCGGCTTCAAGGCCAGCGACGCAAAGTGCTATCCCCTCTACGCCAAGTGCATTGAACTGGGGATACCCTGCTGTTTCCAGACGGGGCAATCGGCGGAACCGCTGCCAAGCGAAATAGGCCGACCCATGTATGCCGATGAAGTAGCTATGGACTTCCCCAACCTGGCTGTGGTGCTGACCCACACCGGCTGGCCCTGGATTGAGGAGTGGGTTTCCATGATCTGGAGACATCCCAACGTCTATGGAAACATTGGCGCCTATTATCCCGCTTCACTTCATCCGCCTACGGTTAACTTTATGAACGGGCCTATAGGTCGAACCAAGGTTGTCTGGGGAACCAATGGCTTCGGATTGACCCGCTGCAAGAAAGAGTTTGTAGAGCTACAAATAAGGGACGATAACAAGAAGAGGATCCTGCGGGACAACGCCATCGAGATTTTCAAGCTTTAGGGCCGAACCAGAGGGCCTGAATAGATAAGCATACGCGGACAAGCTATATCAAGGTTCTCGGATTTCCCGGCTGCCGAAATTAAGGGTAGCCCTCCTTCTCCAGCCTGTCCAGCCAGTCTGCCGACTTGACCTCCCGCTCCAGGAGGTATCGGATGTATCTTCGCATAAGCAGCTTCAGCTCCGAGGAGACCTCAGGGGATAGCCGTAACCTGTCGGCCTCAGCGTAGCTGCTGCGCTGCAAGAAGCGCAGCACTTTCAAACCATTGAGGGAAAGATGACGGGCAGCGAGTTCTTCGCTGCGGCATCGGGGGCAAACCATTCCGCCGCCATTAGGAGTGAAGTAAGTGCTGCCGGGTTCAATAGCGGAGCGGCAGGTGACACACTGCTGAAGTTCGGGCCGATAGCCCAGGTATTCCAGGAGATGTAGCTCAAAGCAGCGAAGAGCAAGATCCCCATGGCGAACTCGACACAGCCAGTGCAGTGTGTCAACCAGCAGCCGGAAGAGGGGATAGTTCTCTTCTCCCTCGGCGGTAAATCGATCAACCAGCTCAACAGCGTAGAGGGCAGAAGAAGTACGCCACAGATTGTCACGCAGGGGCAAGAAGCTCTCGATGGCTTGACTTTGGCTAACGATGTCGAGACTCTTGGATCGAGCCAACAACATCTGGCTGTGGACAAGCTGTTCCACATGCCCACCAATTTTACTTTTGGGGCGTCGCACTCCTTTAGCCACTGCCCTGATCTTACCCAGATGGGGAGTGTAGAGGGTGAGGATGCTGTCCGCTTCACCCAGCTCGGTTTTCCGGAGAACCACTGCTTCAGTGTTGTAGAGGCGTGGAGTACTCACTGCGATCGGAGCCTTCTTAAGCCATTTGGGGCGACTCAACACCCTTCATGATGCACTTCGGCGATGCTGGTCAGACCGGGAGAGGAAGAAATAGCCAACCGCATAGTGTGCTGCCTCAGTGGAAGCGAGGATTCGATTGATATGGTCAACTAGCTTCTCATGGCGGTTGTCGATCCAATCATGTGCAGGCATCGGTTAGTCTTCCGGGGGAAGTATACGCTCCAGGCTTGACAGCAACGGCGGCAGATCGTGGCTGATGGTGTCCCAGAGTATGTCATAGTCCACATACTCGTACCCATGGATGAGCCTGTTCCGCATACCTACGATCTTCTGCAAGGGTATGTCCGGGTAGTCTTTTTGCAGCTCGCTAGGGAAGCGGCTGGCCGCCTCGCCGATCAACTCGATAAGATGTGTCAGGGCAAGACAGAGCATCTCATTTTCCTCCAGGTCAGCCCGCCTCTTCCCGCTGGCCATAGATATTGCCTGGCGAGCGAAGCCTCGCATATGGAGAAGGCGCACAGTGGGGTCATGCCTGGACATACTGAACCTCGGCTTGGGCCAGAACCTCGTCTCGAAAGTATTTGCTCAGCCCTTTGGGGGTGTTTATATCCACTTTCCGGCCACCAAGGATCAGAGATATCTCCTGTTCCATATCGTATAGCTCGAAGAAACCGACCACGGCACCGGGTTCAAATTCCACCAGCACATCTACATCGCTATCTGGCCGAAAATCATCGCGCAGCACAGAGCCGAAGAGGGACAGCCGGCGTATATGGTGGCGGCGGCAGAAATCGGCCAGCTTATCCTTTGGAATATAGACATGACCTTTCACCTGGCTATTCCCCGCCTTGGCATCGCTTTCTAACCTTCTATGACCGACCGCTTTATCCTGTCTGGAGATCCTATCTATGAGGCTTTTCAGTTCTGCAAAGATAGGAGATTCTGGATTTGCCTGGTAGAACACCTGCTTTCCTCGCACCGTGCGGTTGATGATTCCAGCATCGACAAGTTGTTTCATTTCCCTCTGTACAGGGCCTAGGCCAGCACCAGTAGCACGGACGATCTGCCGCAGGTAAAAGGCATCGTCGGCGTGGTCATAAAGCAGAGACAGAACCGCCCGTCGTGTCTTGCCGAACAGGATGTGGGAGAGATCATAGGATCTAGGTGGCGTAATCATTTTGGTTACAATTGTAACCTTTTCGGTTACAAGATGCAAGGACTTGAAGCGGTGGCCTCAACGGGCGACCTAAATCTCTTGCCTTCCCTCCAGAGCGCGGGTCAAGGTGACCTCATCGGCATACTCCAGGCTGCTGCCAAAGGGAAGCCCTCTGGCGAGGCGGGTGACCTTTATCCCCAAGGGGGCTATCAAACGTTGCAAATACATCGCAGTAGCTTCCCCTTCCAGATTGGGGTTAGTAGCCAGGATGGTCTCCTGGACTGAGCTATTCTTGAGACGGGCCAAAAGCTCCCTGATTCTCAGATCCTCAGGCCCCACTCCCTCCATAGGGGAGATGGCACCATGAAGGACGTGATACAAACCGTTATATCCACGGGTGCGCTCCAGCGGCAGGATGTCCAGGGGTTTTTCCACAATGCATATTTTACTGCGATCACGCTGCTCATCCTGGCAAACAGCGCACGGATCGACTTCGGTGATGTTCTGGCAGACGGAGCAAAAGATGATCTTCTCTTTTACTGCTATGATAGCTTCAGCCAAAGCTCTGGCTTGTTCCTCAGGAGCGTGTAACAAGAAATACGCCAGCCGCTGGGCATTCTTGGGCCCAATGCCGGGCAGCTTATGTAGCTCCTCAATTAGTTGAGCCATCGGCCGGACGGTGGTAACAAAATCGACGCCCAAAGCTAATCCACCTCTTACATCAGGCCCGGGATATTAAGCCCTCCGGTCAGCGCCCCAAGGCGACTTTGGGCCAGTTCCTGGGACTTCTTGATACCTTCATTCACTGCTGCCAGCACCAGGTCTTCCAGAAGGCTGATGTCCTCCAGGTCAACCGCATCCCGAGAGATCTTCACCGATTTGAAATTCTGGTGACCGTCAACCACCACAGTTACCGCCCCACCCCCGGCGCTCGCTTCTAATTCGGCCTTGCCCAGTTCCTCTTGCACTTTAGCCATCTTGGCCTGTAGTTCCTTTACCTGCCTCATAATTTGTTTATTCACTCGTTTCCTCCCGATGGATTCCGGTGTGCCTCGACACTGACGATTCTGCCACCCATTTCCAGGGCCGCCTTAACCAGATGCCCGTTTACAGCTCGCTGTTTGGCTTCCGGCCGGAGGATGCAGCGCACCTTTTTGAGATTGCTGAACTTTTTGCTCAGCCTCTCTTCCACCATATGACGGTATTTGGGCTCCTCTATTCTATCCTTGTGGATAGCGTGCTTAAAAGCCAATATCAGAGTATCATCCTCGATAGCTACCGGCTCACAAGCACTTCTCAAGCGGGCATCCAGATCACCACTCGATCCGACACCCCGCAAGCTATTGACGAAATCTTTCCACTGGGCGCGTACCCGTTCTATGTCAGATTCCGGTGCAGGGGCAGGAGCATCCTCCCGAGTTGGCGCAGTCTCGCCGATTTCCGATGCAGGGGCAACAGCCTTTTCCTCGATTGGCTCAGCTTTATGGGCAGGCACAGCCGGTCCAGCCGGAACAGCCCGGCCCTTGGCAGGCACACCTGGCCTAACTGGGACAGTTTCCCTCCTGGGAAGCGCCCCTTTTTCTTCGGGCAGAACACACTCCACAAAAGCTAGCTCCAGCGGTAGGGAGGAGTAGTCCTTGGAGCGGAAATCGATTTGTCCAAAAAGCTTGAGCGCCCTGAGGATATCCTCCATCAATACCTTGCCCGCCAATTCCTTTATCTCGGCCAGGTCCTCCACGCCGAGATCCAGTGAGGCCTCCGCCCCAGATTTGGCCAATAACATGTTCCTCAGATACTCCACTACTCCCCGGTTGATTTGCAATAGGTCCAGGCCGTCGCTGACAATGCTGTTTATAGTGACCAGCCCAGCAGCCACATCTTTGCTGGCAATATGCTTCGCTAGCTCCTTGATTCGAAAGTCGGTGGCGATGCCCAGCATGTCCTCAACCTGGTGGACGTCGATCTGGTTTCCGTAGTAAGTGACTAGCTGCTGTAGCAAGTTCTCAGCATCCCGGAGGCTGCCGGACACGCTTTTGGCGATAAGCCTTAAGCCCTCAGGCACAATAGAAATATCTTCTTTCTCGCAGATATGCCTCAGTTTAGATACCACTGCACTGTGGGAGAGCCTGCGGAAGTCGAATCTCTGGCAGCGAGATAGAATAGTGGTCAACAGCTTATGCGGCTCGGTGGTAGCCAGGATGAAAATAGCGTGAGGCGGTGGCTCCTCCAGGGTCTTGAGTATGGCATTAGAGGCTGGTTCGGTGAGCATATGGACTTCGTCAATGATGTACACCTTATATCGAGCGCTGTTGGGGGCATACTTGACCCTCTCACGCAGTTCCCGGATGTCATCGATGCCACGGTTGCTGGCGGCATCGATCTCTATCACATCCAGCGCCCTGCCCTGAGTCATAGCTTCACACATTTCACAGGCGTTACACGGCTCTCCCTTGCCGTTGGTAAGACAGTTGATGGCCTTGGCCAGGATACGTCCGGTGCTGGTCTTGCCTGTACCTCGAGGGCCACAGAAGAGATAAGCATGAGCTACCCGCCCGGTCTCCAGGGCGTTGCGCAGGGTCTGGGTAACATGTTCCTGCCCTACTACCTCAGCCAGGGTCTGGGGACGCCACTTACGATAGAAAACCTCAGATGCCACTGCCATTGTCCAATTTTACCGCTTCTCGACTTCAAATAATATCCTTTCCTCCACTGCCCGCATCTCCTGCTCTCTTACCGGCTCGTCGTGCTCGTAACCCAGAAGATGTAGCGTACCATGAACGACGAGAAGCGCTATCTCCTCTTCTATCCCATGATGTTGTTCTTCCGCTTGCCTCACTGCCTGGGGATAAGAGACGATTACCTCGCCGAGGTGAAGGAAACCGTCGGGCGGTGTGACGAAGGGGGACGAGTCACCATCGGTTTTCTCCTCAGTCAGAGCAAAACTGATGACATCGGTAGGCTCGTCTATCCCCCGATACCTTCGATTCAGTTCTCGCACCGTCTCATCATCTGTAATCAGCAAGCCCAGTTCCACTTCCGCACCGGCACTCTGAGTGGAAAAACAGCCTTCGACAACTCGCCGCAGCCATCTCTTCTTCACCAGGCCTTGAAACTTCTTATCAATCTGAATTCCCAGCTTCACCGGAAGCCACCCCTTCCGCATCCTTTTCCTGGCGAGGCTTTCTCAGAGTTACCCTCAGCGCCTCCCTCAGCGAGTTCACACTTAGGACCTCCATTCCCCCTGGAAGCTTAAGGCTACTCAGGGAGGCTTTAGGCCCGACACAGTGAGTGAAACCCTGCCTCGCTGCCTCAGCCAGCCTGCGCTCCAGTTGGGCCACAGCTCTTACCTCCCCGCTCAGCCCTATTTCCCCCACCGCTATCAGATTGGGGTCAATTTCTCTATCACTGAAGCTGGAAGCAACAGCCAGAGCCACAGCCAGATCAACGGCTGGTTCATTGACCTTCAGCCCACCGACCACATTGACAATTATATCTTGATTAGACAACCGCAGCCCAACTCGTTTGGTAAGCACGGCGATAATCAACTGCAAGCGATTGAGGTCTATCCCGTTTGCTGTTCGCCGCGGCAGACCAAAACTGGTCTGGGTGGTCAGCGCCTGGATCTCCACCAGCAGGGGGCGAGTCCCCTCGAGAACAGGTGCTACCACTGAACCGGCTGCCCGTTGTGAGCGCTGGGAGAGGAAGACTTGCGATGGATTTTGTACCTCAGCCAGGCCATCCGCTGTCATTTCAAAGATACCAACTTCATTGGTTGACCCGAAGCGGTTCTTAATGCCACGCAACAACCTATAGGTACTAAAGGTTTCACCTTCCAGGTAAGTGACCACGTCCACGATGTGCTCCAGAACCTTTGGCCCAGCGATAGCTCCCTCCTTAGTCACGTGTCCGGTAATAAGCAGAGGAATGGTTGACAGCTTGGCCCACTGCATCAGCCTCAGAGTACATTCTCTTATCTGTGACACGCTCCCCGGTGCCCCGTCTAGCTCTCTCAGATAGACTGTCTGGATAGAATCGATGACCCCCAACCCGGGGGACATCTCCTCCATCTGCCGAAGGATGACCTCCAAATCGGTCTCATTAAGGAGGTAAAGCCCCTCACCTTTGATTCCCAGACGGTCTGCCCGCAATCTTGTCTGATACAACGACTCCTCGCCTGAGGCATAAATCACCTTCCTCCCTTGCCGGGCAATTCCGTCTGACACCTGAAGCAACAGGGTCGATTTGCCAATCCCGGGGTCACCACTGATGAGAACCAGGGAGCCAGGGACTATTCCCCCTCCGAGCACTCGATCAAATTCGCCAAAGGCGGAGGAAAGGCGGGGCATTTCTTCAGTGGTTATCTGGAACAACTCACACGCTGGGTGTTCTATCGAGGCTGAGGTCGTGCGGGCACTCTTGGAGATAGCTACCCGGGTTTCCACGAAGGTGCTCCACCCCTGGCAGTCGGGGCAGCGTCCTAGCCATTTGGGGCTCTCTTTACCGCACTGTTGGCAGACAAAGGATGTTTTGGAGGGCCTATTCACCGCCCGTACCTTCTAAAAAGGGGAGCACCCTTCGGGCTCCCCTTTTTCAGATTCCTGTCGCTATGTATGTTGTTTTAAGAGGGTGATTCTACCGGGCTCATGGTGCGCGCTTTAATCTGGTCACCCTCACGGTCCAGGCAGACGGTATCGCCTGGCTGAAACTCGCCCCGCAACAGCATCTCAGAGAGCTGATCCTCAACCATAGTTTGAATTGCCCGCCGCAGCGGTCGCGCACCAAAGGTTTCGTCATAGCCTTTTTCGCAGAGAAGGTCTTTGGCCGCGTCTGTCACTACCAATCCCATACCCCTCTCAATGAGCTGGGCTCTCAACGGACGGAGCATCAGGTCCACGATCTGGCGAATGTCCTCTTTGGTCAGGTGACGGAAGACTACTACCCCATCAAGGCGGTTGAGGAATTCTGGCCGGAAGGTTTTCTTTAGCTCCTCTAGAAGCTTCTCCTTCATCCTTTCATAGGAACGCTGTCTCGTTTTGGATTCATCGGTGCGGCTGACAAAACCCATTACGGCATCTTTCTTAATCAATTCGGCACCGATGTTACTGGTAATAACTATGATGCTATTCCGGAAATCGACCTTCCTGCCTTTGGCGTCCGTCAGATGGCCATCATCGAAAATCTGAAGCAGGATATTGAACACATCGGGATGCGCCTTTTCGATTTCGTCGAGGAGAATGGCACAATAGGACTTGCGTCTCACCGCTTCTGTCAATTGCCCGCCCTCATCGTAGCCAACATACCCGGGGGGAGCTCCCACCAGACGGGCCACGGTGTGCTTTTCCATAAACTCCGACATGTCGAGCCGAATCAGGGCATCCTCACTGCCAAACATGAACTCGGCTAAAGCTCTCACCAGTTCCGTTTTTCCTACCCCTGTAGGTCCGAGGAAGATGAAGCTGCCGATAGGGCGCCTGGGGTCTTTCAGACCGGTGCGGGCGCGCCTTACCGCCTTGGCAACAGTGGTGATAGCTTCATCTTGAGACATGATCCGCTGATGCAAAGCCTCTTCCATATGCAGCAGCCTTGTTACCTCATCTGATGCCAGCTTTACCACTGGGATACCCGTCCACATGCTCACCACTTCGGTAATGTCCTCTTCCGTTACCACAGGCTTATCGAGGCTCAGCTCAGC
>JBGOXA010000167.1:0-4695 GCA_041478915.1 Dehalococcoidia bacterium | reverse complement strand
TTCACCTGTGTGATCTATCACTCTTGATTCCTCGATTGTCCGGACAATTCTTAGGCCGTGGAAGTCAAAGGGGGACTTTCCCTGGCGCAAGAGTTCGACCGTTTCTTCATTGAGCAGTTCAAGATGATGTTTGAAAACCTCTGTAATATCCGTCGCCATGGGGCTATCAAGAAAGATCATCAGACGCGGTATGCGATCCTCGATGAGTAATCTGTTCAGGCAATACAGGATCTCCTGGGATCGCTCCAGCGCAAAGCTGGGGATAACTATATGGCCGCCAGCTTTTCGGGTGAAGTTTATAACATCGGCAAGCATCTCCTCGGTGCTTTTCTGCTTCTCATGTGGCCTATTGCCGTATGTGGATTCAACCAGAACGTAGTTGGCCTCGTTGAAGAGTGTTGGGTCACGCAGTATCGGCCTATCCCATCTCCCAACGTCTCCGGAGAACAAGAGTATCCTGCGCTCTCCGCCTCGTTTTATCTCAAACTTTATCATGGAAGAGCCGAGCACATGACCGGCGTCGTAAAACCTTGCTTCAATCCCATCGCCTACCTCGATTGGCTCCTCGTACCTCACCGGAACGAATAGCGGGAAACAGTCCCTAACATGACCCGTTGCGTAGAGCGGGACTTCCGGATACGATTCCCCCCTACCATCCCACTCATGTCTTTCTTGCCTGGACTCTGCTTCATGCTCGTGCAAGTGAGCCGAATCCATAAGAAGGATCCTGGAGAGTTCAGACGTAGCAGCCGTGCAATAGACCTTGCCCCTCAGCCCCTCCTGAACCAGCTTGGGCAACAAACCACAATGATCAAGATGAGCGTGGGTGAGAAGGACAGCATCTAGGGTTTCGGGTGGAACGGGGAATGGAGCCCAGTTTCTTCGCCTAAAATGCCTTTCCTGATAAAGCCCGCAATCCACTAGAAGCCGGGCACCGTTGGCTTCCAAAAGGTATGCGGAACCAGTTACGTTCTGGGCCGCGCCCAGGAAACTCACCTTGATCTGCATGCTTTCTCCCTATGATGTGATAGACATCACCACTATGATTCTAATCTTTTTACCGTAAGTCAGTCCTTAAGAAATCCACGCTGTATTATACTAGGGCTGGAATTCAGACAAAAAGAAACCCGTCAAGTCTTGCTGAACAATGCTCGGTTTTGTTAACAATCACTCATTTTGTTAAGTCTCGAGATAACATTCCTCGCAATTGTGCAAACAAGGCATCGGCAAGAATCAGCCTGCTGCTAAGCAAATAGTCTGACAGCAAGCTCAACTCCATGATCCTTGAGCCATTTCCGGTGATCGCGCCATTGAGGGCAGTGTTTACCTACCAGTTCCCAGAACCTCTTTGTGTGATTCATCTCTTCCAGGTGGGCAAGCTCATGGACGATGACGTAGTCAATGATAGGCTCCGGCACCATTATCAGCTTCCAGTTAAAGCTGAGGTTTCCTTTGTGGGAGCAGCTACCCCAACGGGTCTTCTGCCCCCGTATGATGAGTCGGTTATAGGTAAGCCCCAATCGGACGCTCAGCTTGTCTGCCTTCCCCCTTATGAGTCTGGCAGCCTGCATCCGGTACCACTGCTCTAGCACCAACTCCAATCTGCCCTTCCCAGCTCTAAGGCTGACTACCAGCCTGTTCCGCTCCAATCTTACGCTGTCAGTATCCCCACGGTTCTGCCGCCTTACGACCTGCAAATCTCGGCCAAGGTAGGGAATGGCGTCGCCACTCCTGAGTTCATTTTCAGTTGCAGGCGGTCGGAGGTTCCCATACTTGGCTAACTTGCTCAGGATCCAGCCCTTCTTAGCCTCCAGCAGATGGGTGACCTGCCTGATGTCATAGGACTTGGGAACTACTACCGTAAGGCCGGTTTCTGGTCTCACCTCAAGCCGAACATGCTTTGCGTTAGCGCTACGCTTGATGGTGTATAAAATGACTTGGCCGTCAAGTCTGGTTTTGCCTGGCCCGACAACAGTCAAGGCACAACGGACTGTTCGAACCATGCTCTATAGTTTAACCGCTCAGCCCATTGGGCGTCCATAGAGAGAGCGACGAAAGGAAAGGGCTATCACCTTTCGTGATGCCACTCCTGTCTGGCTGCACTTTCTAGCGTTTTGGTCAGCCTGTTGGTCATCTGTGTGATTGCTGCCATGGTCTGAAGAAAGGTAGTGTAGACAGCCAGCGATAGCGGGACGCAAAAAGGGGTGGTAGAACCGGACAGTCCTACGGGTGGTGTGGCTCCAGATGAGGTAGGAGACTAACCTCAATGTGGAAAGGAGCTAACGTATCCCAGAACATCGCACAGAAAGCCGATGCTGCTGGGGCCAGGAACCACAAGAGACCAAAGGCTTCGTGTAGCAGCTAGTAGGAGATGCTATGGCCGCCATGCAGCTGGCAAACAGAAGGTTTCCGCTCCGCCTCTCAGTGACCCCGGGGGAACGATAGAAATACCGGATGCCACACCAGCCCTGATTGCCGAAGAAATGTTCCAGGCAGCTTCTACATAATAACAGTCAACAAGCAGGAAGAGGCAAGCGTATAGTAACCCTTGTCTCACGTTAAGTAATATCTATTACTTAACGTGAGTTCTTCCCTATATCTCGCTATTTAGAATCTTGTTCTTTAGGGTTTCCCACTCACTCATAGTCAAAGTACACAGATTACCTTCTTCGCCGATTTCAACATGGTCGTCAGCCAGTTTCACTACGGGACAACAAGAACCCTCTTTGCATAAATTAACAATTTTCATCTTTGTACCTTCCTTTCCTTACTAATCAATTGTACGTCGTCAGACCCTATGAGACAAGTCGGCTATTTGGCAATGAACAGTTGGGCATGGTTCCAGCTTCAGGTCCCAGTTAGGATACAAAAGGCGGACTTAATACGTTAATGTGGCTGAGACAGAAGTGGCACAACAGAAGGGGGCTGCAGTCCAGGCATTACAGGGCTAGGTTTCCAACATCAGCAGGATGACGCTGAAGACAACCTATCACCATAGTTGCAGACTACCACGATCAAGTGAAAGGCACGGTGAAGTGCAAGAAGACACCACTGTCTTAAAATCCAATGGGGGCAACTTTTGAGAAGGGATTTGGCTGTTGGGGGAATGTCACATTCAGATGGTTTGTGTCTCTTGGGTTAAGTAGGCGCCAGACTTTCATCTCCATCAGCTCATGGGAGCCCCTCCTCGCCCAGGCCATGCCGCGCTTGCAAACATTGCCTAACTCATAGTAGACTGAACGCTTGAAGATTGCCCCCACTGGTCACGGAAAAGCGCAAGCTAACGAAGGGTGAGGCAGTGCCATGACAAGTATGGGGGCTCATTAAGGAGATTCATGCCGGAAAAGGGAGTCTGCGTAATTATCCCCGCCTTAAATGAAGAGAGGACCATAGCCAAGGTCATCGAAGAGATACCCAAGGGGTATATGGAGGGGAAGGGATATAGGGTTGAGATCATAGTCGTTGACAATAATAGCACCGATAGAACTAAACAGATCGCTGAGGAGAAAGAAGTCAAAGTCATCCTGGAGCCAATGAGAGGGAAGGGCAGGGCCATCAGTGCAGCCTTCAGGTCAATCAGCGGAGACTTCGTCTTCATCCTGGATGCAGACTATACTTATCCTGCCACCTACATCCCTGAAATGCTCCAGCTATTGGAAGGGGGATACGATGTGGTGCTGGGCTCAAGATTAAAAGGGCAGATAGAAAAGGGAGCGATGACCAGGTTCAATTTGATAGGCAACTATCTACTGGCTTTGCTAGCCAGCATCTTATATGGCACCAGGATAAGCGACCTCTGTACCGGGTGCTGGGGCTTCAGGGGAGCAGTGGTCAAAGACCTCAGGCTCGATGCCATTGGTTTTGAACTGGAGGCTAACCTGTTTACACAGGTAGCCAGGAAAGGCTACCGCATAGCCGAGGTGCCCATTAACTATAGGCGAAGGCCAACTCCTCCCAAACTCAATTCCCTGAGGGATGGATTTAAGATCGGCAAGACGCTGATAAGGAAGAGGTTTAGCTGATGCCAATGGTGGCAAAGTAGATTGTTTAGTTGTCATTGCGACCCCGACTTATCGGGGAAGCAGTCTCTGAAAGCAATGTGAGATTGATTTGCTTCGTTCGCAACGACAGTTGGGTTGCTAAACACTCTTGGCAAAGTCGTGGCAGTGGGATATGAAAATCTGCATTGTTGGCCCCTCAAAGCGATTCTTCAGCGGCCTCACCACCCACACTATCTTTCTGGCTAATGCACTGGCAAAGCGTCACCAGGTCTCGGTCATCCTGCTGCGCCAGCTCCTGCCGCGCTTCCTGTTCCCCGGCCGTGAGCACATGGGGAAAGACCAATATTCTATAGATTTCGCTCCCGGGATAAAAGTATATGATGGCATGGATTATAATTCGCCCTGGAGCTGGCTTGGGGCCTACCGATTTCTAAAGAAAGAGAGACCAGATGTGATAATCATGCTCTGGTGGTCGTCTTCAGTGGCCCATATGCAAGTATTCCTTAAGTTGGTCAACCGATGGGGGGTAGGGGCCAGGATGGTCCTGGACATGCACGAGGTAGTCGACCCGTTAGAGGAAAGCATCCTGCCCATCAGGCTGTATTCACGGCTGGTAGGGCGGCGGCTGGTGCAAGGGCTTGATGCCTATACTACCCAGTCCCAGTTCGCTAAGACCCGAGTTGCCAAGGTATAC
>JBGOXA010000046.1:0-8778 GCA_041478915.1 Dehalococcoidia bacterium | reverse complement strand
GTCAACCCTTGCCCAGTGTGATATTCTTCGTTCATCGGCATATCCTCCCTTCCGAGGGCCTCCACTGGCCCCCGTTTTGCTTTCGTCAGCTATAGGGTAGGATATGCCATTCCTTTTTTCCACCACTTTCGGGACACTGCCCTTCATCTTCCCTCTTGCTATCAGTCTCTTTTCCCTTTGACCACCCCCTGACCACGTGTTAACATATCCTTATCACTAGCGGAGAATTACACGTTGTTCAATATCTTCAAGGGAAAGACCGATCAAGCAGTAAAGCGCAGCAAAGAGACGTGGTTCAGCAAGATAACCGGGCTCTTCGAGCGCCGCACCATAGAGAAGGAACTATGGGACGAACTCGAGGAGTTGCTCATTGGTGCCGATGTCGGGGTGGATACCAGCGCCAAGCTGATACGGCAAGTAAGAAGTAGAATAGAAAAAGAAAAGATTGACGATCCCCAAAAGGTGCGCGCTGCTCTGAAAGAGGAGATGATCGCCATCCTGAAGATGGACAAAGTCGATAGGGCGGAGCCGACAGCCACAGCATCTCCTCGCGTCATCCTGGTGGTGGGGGTAAACGGTTCAGGCAAGACTACCAGCATTGCCAAACTGGCCTGGGCCTCTAAGAGAGACGGCAAAGAGGTTATCCTGGCCGCTGCTGACACCTTCCGGGCAGCAGCTATCGAACAGCTCAAGTGGTGGGGCGAACAAGTAGGAGCAGAAGTTATCTCACACCAGCCAGGCGCTGATCCAGGGGCGGTGGTCTTTGATGCCATCCAGGCAGCCCATAATCGAGGCATTCCTATAGTCATCGTCGATACCGCAGGCCGATTGCACACCAAGTTTAATCTGATGGAAGAATTGAAGAAGATCAAGCGGGTAGCCCAGAGGGCTGATGCCTCCACTCCCCAAGAGACGCTTTTGGTCCTCGACGCCACCACGGGGCAAAACGGTCTATCTCAGGCCAAGCACTTTACCGAAGCGGTAGACGTCGGCGGCATTGTCCTCGCCAAGCTGGACGGTACTGCCAAAGGTGGCATTGTGCTGGCTATCTGCGACCAACTGAAGATTCCCATTCGATTCATCGGCACTGGCGAGAAGCTGGACGACCTGGCCCCCTTTGATCCTCAGGCCTTCGTCGAGGCAATAATGTCCTAAGAGGATGCACCCATTGTGACAGCGATCACCATCGGCTTCGACCCCTTATTCCGGGACATAGGTTCTTCGTCCATCGGCTGGCACGGGTTGTTAATGATGCTGGGCATAGTGGTGGCTACTTGGCTCACCGTACGCCTGGCAGTGAAAAACGGCATTCCGGCTGACTTCGTCTATACCACTGCCTTTTGGATCGTTGCTTCCGGCCTGATAGGGGCAAGGTTGATTCACGTCCTCGATAACCTGGACTTCTACCGCAAAGAACCTGGCGAGATTCTAGCCTTCTGGAACGGCGGGCTATCCTGGTACGGCGGATTTCTCGGAGGGCTATTGGCAGGAGTCGTTTGTGCCCGGCTGAGCAAGATATCTTTGGGGCGCTTCGCTGATGCCGTCTCTCTTGGCGTTATCCTGGGGCTGGCTATAGGCAGGATCGGCTGCACCATCAACGGGGATTCCTATGGAACTCCAACATCGTTGCCCTGGGGCCTAGTCTACACGAATCCCAACGCCTACGCCCCACTCTTTGTGGCGGGACATCCAGCGCCGGTTTACGAGATCATCTGGGATCTGATCATCTTCGGGGTGCTATGGAGGCTGAGGGGAAGATTGAGGCCTGACGGGTCTCTGTTCCTCACCATGGTAGCCATGTACTCTTTTGGACGGTTCCTCATCAGTTGGGTCAGAGAGGAGCCAGCGGTGCTGGGACCGCTGCATCAGGCGCATATTATCTCCCTGGTTTTGTTCGTCGGGGCCTTAGCTCTGCTGGCACGCCGGAGAGTCGCCTGGGCAAGGCCTGCACCCGCAGCAGAAAACGGGTTTACGAGCCAACCGACGGAGGTCAATCCACAAAAAGGATCGGGGCAGATTAACGGACAGGGGCAAAATCAAGAACACTGAGTTCTACCATCTCCTGGCCACCCCAACGATCCACAGAGAACTTGTAGGCTATATCCACCTCGGGGGCTACCTCAGCCAGAAGGTGCCCCATACCGAAGACGATTGCCCGCCACACCACGCCACCCTGCCTCAGCTTCAGCCGTAGATGCTGAGACCCATTACCCACCGTACTACAATCTAACACCTGAACCCTCCGCGACAGGAAAACCGGCAGAGGGTTGCCAGTCCCAAAGGGCGCCAGCTTTTCGACAAACTTCAGGACTTCCCCGTTGATAGCAGAAAGAGGTACTTCCGCCTCGACCGTCAGCGATGGATATAGCTCTGCCGCTGCCAGCTGACGAGCTGCCATATCGAGAAGGCGCTGCTGAAATTGAGGCAGGTTTTTGTTATATAAAGCACAGCCTGCCGCCATAGGATGTCCGCCGAACCGCAACAGCATATCCCGGCACTCTGCTAGAGCAGCGATTATGTCAAACTCGGGGATACTGCGGGCACTCCCTGTACTCACCTCATCACCCATTTCAAGGACCAGACTGGGACGGTAGAATTCTTCGACCAGCTTGCCAGCAACGAGCCCGACCACCCCTCTGGGATAATCCGCTCCCACCACCATCAAAAGAGGCAGCCCAACGCCGGTAGCAGATAGCTGCTCCTTTGCCTTGACAAAGACTTCGTTGGTCAACCTCTGACGCTGGGTATTCGCTTCCTCCAATTCTTGCGCCAGTTGCTGCGCTTCCTCAGCCGAGTCGGTTACCAGTAACCTGTAGCCGGCAAGGGCATGATCCAACCTTCCGGGGGCATTGAGACGCGGGGCAATAGTCCAGGAGATACTCTCGCTATCCACATCTTTTGACCCCAGTCCCGCAGCACGCAGCATCTCCTGAAGCCCAACGCGCCTGGTTCTGTTCAATACCTTCAAACCTTTTATCACCAAGTAGCGGTTCTCTCCCAGCAAGGGCACCATGTCCGCCACAGTACCCACGCTTACCAGATCAAGCATCTCATCCAGCATGTTCGCCCTACCTAGGGTCTGATAAAGCGCCTGAAGGAACTTGAAGGCGACCCCTACCCCAGCAAGCTGAGAAAAGGGATAGGCGGAATCAGCCCGCTTCGGATTGACGACAGCTAGCGCTGGCGGAAGTCCATGGGAAATTGAGTGATGGTCAGTGACAATTATGTCCAGTCCTTTTTGCTGAGCCTGTTTCACCTGAAGGATATCACCAATGCCGCAATCAACTGTTATGACTAACGTAACACCCTCTTGAGCCAAACTCTCCAAAGCAGCCAAGTTGAGTCCATAGCCCTCGTGCACCCGGTGCGGAATGTAGGGGATGGCTTTGCCTCCAAGAAGGGAAAGCCCCCGGATTAGAAGAACAGTGCCACAGATGCCATCAGCATCAAAATCGCCGTAAACGGCAATGGTCTCGCCACGAAGCAAAGCCTGGTAGACCCGGGCCACCGCTTTCTCCATATCGGGAAGGAGAAAAGGGTCACCTTGAAGATCTTCCGTTTTATTAAGAAAAGCCTCGGCTTCGGCTGGCCCGCTAATGCGGCGGTTGTACAGGAGCTGCGCAGCTAGGGGTGTGACGCCTATTTCCCTGAGATACCCCGCCGGGGCATGAGGAAGAACCTTCCAGCGGCGGTGACTCAACTATCCACCCTCGCTATATTCTCGAAGGACGAGCACAGAGTTGTGCCCTCCGAAACCGAAGGAATTGGAAAGTGCCGTTCTGACCTTCTGCTGCCGCGACACATGCGGCACATAATCAAGGTCACAATCAGGGTCAGGGTTAGTAAGGTTTATGGTGGGGGGGATCACCCCACGCTGGATGGTAAGAACACATATTATTGCCTCGATAGCACCAGCGGCTCCAATGAGATGCCCCATCATTGACTTGGTCGAACTAATAGGCATACGGTAGGCGTGCTGGCCAAACACCGTCTTGATCGCCATCGTCTCGGACTTATCATTCAGTGGTGTGGACGTACCATGGGCGTTGATGTAGTCGATTTCGTCAGGCCTGATGCCAGCTTTTCTCAAAGCGATTTGCATCGCTTTAGCGCCACCCTCGCCACCGGCCGCCGGCTGGGTGATGTGATAGGCATCAGAGGTAGCGCCATAACTGAGAACTTCAGCCAGGATGTTGGCCCCACGCCTCAGGGCATGAGGAAGACTTTCCAAGACCAGGACTGCCCCCCCTTCCCCTATGACAAAGCCGTCACGCTGGGCATCAAAGGGACGGGAAGCCTTTTGAGGCTCATCATTTTGTGTGGAAAGGGCGCCAGCGGCATTGAAACCAGCCATCCCTATAGGAGTGATGGCCGCTTCAGCACCGCCTGCCAGCATCACCTGGGCATCGCCACGCTTAATGATCTCACAGGCTTCGCCAATGGCATCGGCACCGCTGGAACAAGCGGAGGTGGCACAGAAATTCACCCCTTTTGCCCCCAACAATATGGAGACCTGCCCTGAGGCAGCATCAGTGATCATCATGGGAATAAGAAAGGGACTTACCTTTCGCGGGCCTCTCTCTGCCAATACACCGAACTGGGCCGAGAGAGTACCCAGTCCGCCGATGCCACTGCCAATGATAACACCAATTTCCTCGGCATTATCAAAACTGAGTCTGGCTTGCTCGACAGCCTCGAGGCTGGCCACCACAGCAAAGTGCGCGTAGCGATCCATGTGCCGCGCTTTCTTGTGATCGAGGTAGTCAGCAGCATTGAAGCCCTTTACCTCGGCCGCTATCTTCGTCTCAAAGAGTTCGGGGTCGAACAAAGTAATATGGTCCACCCCAGACCTGCTATTGACCAGGGCCTCCCACATCGAGGGGACATTCAAGCCCAGGGGGCTAACCGCCCCTATGCCAGTGATAACGACCCGATCACTCATTTAGGGCCAATACAGCCTTTCTGCTTCCTTCTTCAGTTCCGCCCGAAAATCGGGGTGCGCAATGCCGATCAACTCCAAGGCGCGTTCTCTTTGCGTTCTCCCCTTCAACCTGGCTATTCCATACTCGGTCACCACAATATCAGCCAGGGAGCGCGGTGTGCTGACAATTGTCCCGGGTTCCAGCATAGGCACGATGCGAGATAGGGTGCCCTCTCTGGCCGTCGAAGGGATGGCAACAATACTCCGGCCGCCCTTCGACAAGTAGGCACCAATAGCAAAGGAAAGCTGCCCCCCGGAGCCGCTGGTCATCACCGGTCCCACGGATTCAGCAGCAATCTGACCGGTGAGATCCACAGCAATGGCGCTGTTGATGGCGATCATATTATCATGGGCAGCAATGACCCGCGGATCGAGAATGTATGAGGCTGAATATGTCTCAAACAGAGGGTTCTCGTTGATAAAGTCCATCTCCTCTTTAGTGCCCCCACCTACAGCCGTAGCTACCGCCTTGCCCTGATGAATGTTCTTATACCTGCCCGTGATCACCCCATTCATTACCAGGGTACCAATCCCCCTGACGGTATTTTCCGAATGCCAGCCTAGGTCGTGTTTGCTCTCCAGGTTCCCCAGTTGAGCCACCCACTCCGCATTACCCCCCACTCCAATCTCCAGACAATCGCCGTCCTTGACCAAGCTGCCAACATACTCAGCAATAGTCTTCTCTAGCTTGCCAGGCCCGGAAGTCCTCCTGCCCAGTATATCAGTGCCCCCTGGAATCTTTCCGGTGGGGGTATGCTCCACGAAATGGTCTATCTCCGAGACGTGAACGAAGTTGTCGCCATACGTCCTGATCATCCTTTCATTGACTTCAGCCAGGGCTACCTTGGCCTCCCTGACCCATTCCTTTTTCTTCCAAAGTGAAGCACCGAAGCTACAGAAACCGTGGGCATCGGGGGGCGAAATCTGAACCATAAAGACATCAATGGGCTTGGTTTCGCTGATGTCAGGCACAGCAAAGAGCCCGCTCATCGTAAAATCTGACTTTTTCTCTCTTACCAGCGTCCTTATCAGGGGCAAGACATAAGAAGTCTCCAGTTGGAAAGCCTCAGGATAGACCTGGTACCAGCTGGGGTCATACATCGGCAGGTCACTCCCCCCACCTCCCATAATCCTTACCCCTGTTAGCTCATCTGCCCTGCTAACCAATGCCAGACCGAGAGCCAAAGCCTCCGGCTGAGCAAAAACAAGGTAATCGCCGGACTTAACTACTTTAACCGCTTCCTCGGCTGAAACCACCTTCTTCTTATACTCTTCTCGCCAATCCATTTTCCGAACAGGCCTCCTTCAATCAATCCACGGCATATGCTAGCATCCACCCTTTCCCAGCGTCAAGAAAGGACGACCTACGGCGATGCAATTGGAGAATTCCCTGCAGAAAGCTACCAACTGGCTGTTGCCGTGCTGACAATCCGTTACCCACACTTGGTATACCCACAGCCAGGGCAAAGGAAGCAACCCTCCTGATAAACCAGCAGGGTACCACAATCAGGGCACTGGCCCGCCACATTTACCGCGTTCACGGAACCTACAGAGCCTGGGCGTTGATCACCGTTGTCCCCCACCTGCTGCTCAAGCACACCGCCGATGGCATCCGGACAGGAGAGGACGGCATGCCCTGCCTCCCAGGCAATAGAGGGGCACCGAATACCTCGGAGATGTTTGACGATGGAAGACACCTCCAGGCCCGACCGTAAAGACAAAGAGATGAGGCGACTGATGGCTTCCAACTGGGCTGAGGCACAGCCTCCTGCCTTTCCCAGGCTAGAGAAGACCTCGCAGATTCCCTGTTCATCACGGTTCACCGTGACGTAGATATGGCCGCAGCCAGTAGACACCCTTTCAGTAGATCCGGCGGTTGTCTGGGGGCGTTTACGGGGAGCAGGGGCTGCTTTCTCTATCTTCTCCTCTTTCTCACGTCTCTCCCAGGCAACACTTAACACCTGACTTTCCTTGCTCCCATCCCGATAGATGGTTATTCCCTTGCAACCCAACTGGAAAGCCAGCCAGTAGACCTTAGCCACGTCTTCTCTGGTGGCGTGACGGGGGAAATTGACCGTTTTGGAGACGGCATTGTCAGTGAGCTTCTGGAAGGTGGCCTGCATTCGCACATGCCACTCAGGGGTAATGTCGTGCGCCGTGACGAATACCTGTTGCACCCAATCAGGCACCCCTTCCATACCCCGTACAGTCCCCCTGGTAGCCAGCTTCTGCATCAAATCCTCGCTGTAGAACCCCTCGCTTCTGGCTGCTTCCTCAAAATAGGGGTTCACCTCTACTAGATGCTCCCCCTCAAGAATAGTGCGGACGTAAGAGAGGGCAAAGAGCGGTTCAATGCCACTGGAGCAATTAGCCAGAATGCTCAAGGTGCCTGTAGGAGCGATGGTCGTTCGGGAAGCATTCCTCAGGCGAGGGCCACCGGGCACATCATAGATACTTCCCTCAAAGGCAGGGAAGACCCTCCTCTCCTCAGCCAGTTGTGCTGAGGCAGCATTGGCTTTCTCGCTGATGAAGCTCATCACCCTTTCCGCAGTCTCCAGCGCCTGCTCGGAATCGTAGGGTATGCCCAAGCAAATAAGCATATCAGCAAAACCCATCACCCCCAGCCCGATTTTCCTGGTAGCCTTGGTCATTTTCTCTATCTCGGCTGAAGGAAACCGGTTCACGTCAATCACATTATCCAGGAACCTGACGGCCAGTCCCACTGTCCTGGATAGCTTGCGATAGTCTATCTCTGCCTTGCCCTTTCGCCAGCGCAACATCTTGGAAAGGTTAATTGATCCCAGATTGCAGGACTCATAGGGGAGCAGCGGCTGCTCCCCACAGGGATTGGTGCTCTCAATCATTCCCAACCTGGGGGTAGGGTTGTCCCTATTGATCCGATCAATAAAGATGATCCCCGGATCGCCTGTCCTCCAGGCCATATCCACTATCTGATCAAAGACCTCTTTGGCATTAAGCTTCCCCACGGCTTCCTTGTTGCGAGGATTGATAAGCTCGTAATCGCGTCCCTCCTCCACCGCCTTCATAAATTCCTCGGTGACGGCTACCGAAAGATTGAAGTTACTGAAGGCGGAGGTGCCCTCCTTAGCAGTGATAAACTTCAGTATATCGGGGTGATCCACGTTGAGGATGGCCATGTTAGCCCCCCGCCGCATACCACCCTGCTTGATCACGTCGGTAGCAACATCAAAGGCCCGCAGGAAGGAAACAGGCCCGCTGGCCACCCCACCAGTGGAACCAACCCGATCATTCTCCGGCCTCAGCCTGGAGAAGGAAAAGCCAGTGCCGCCACCGCTCTTGTGGATCAACGCAGTCTGCTTCACAGCCTCGAAGATGGACTCCATCGAGTCCTCAATGGGGAGAACAAAGCAAGCAGAGAGCTGTCCCAACTCCCTCCCGGCATTCATTAGAGTCGGAGAGTTGGGAAGAAACTCCAGACTGGCCATCACCTGGAAGAATTCTTGTTCCAGGGCTTTAACATCCGCCTGCGGATTGTATGCCAGCTCAGCCGAGGCAATACCATGGGCCACACGGCGGAACATCTCCTCTGACGTCTCTATCACCCGACCATCTCGATCCTTCTTCAGGTATCTTTTCTCCAGCACCCTTGAAGCATTGGGTGATAGCTTTACGGCTACCCCCTTGCCAGTGGCCACCGGAGCATGGATAATTCTGATCTGCCTCAGTTGAGCCTCTTCGGTAGCCTCACGATGCCCCATCTCAGCCAGAGCCTCTTTAACCATCCCCTTGATCTCGGGGGGCTGCTCAAGCCCGTG
>JBGOXA010000314.1:0-2771 GCA_041478915.1 Dehalococcoidia bacterium | reverse complement strand
GGGGCCATGCGGTCCTCCGCCGGATTGAAGATAGTATCGAACTGCACCCGTTGGAACTCGTCGCTTAGCCATAATTGCCAAAGCTTGAGCCATTTCTCGGCATCTCGCTCCGAGAACCGGGCAATCTCCTTGGCGGTGCGCTCCTGGGTCGGGTCATGCTTCTCGCTGTATATGCCCAGGCAGCTCTCATTCTTTCTGAAGATGCCACCATTGCTGCAGGTGTACTGGTCTATCTGAGCCCCGTAGTCCCAGAACTCAGGGAAATCACGCCATACTGGCGCGTAATACCAAGGCAGGATTATTGTGGCGTGCGTGTTACCACGAAACCCTGGCGCTGAAGTCTCCTCGGTGGCCAAGCAGCCGCCGATTTCGTGCCTCCTCTCGAATATACCAACGCTCATGCCGCCGTACTTAGCGAGGTACATGGCCAGAAACAGAGCTTTGGTTCCTCCTCCTACTATTACGGCATCGAAGCTCTCGTCCGCCATCATAACCCCCTTAACAGAGTTTCCCTAGTTTATGAAGCTAGCATCAGGAAAAGGATCGCGGCCCATACTACCCTTCTTTGGAGATCCTCAAGGGTATCGCTAGCAGCCATTATATGTCTTGCTGATTAGTCTAGCAATGGCCCATGATGGCCCAGTATCTCCCCACCGCCTATCTCAGGGACGGCAGCCTTTAGGCGCCCCAAGGCCTGACATCTCCATACCTTTTCCCTCCTAAATCCTTCCAACAGAATACCTGCTCTCCCGTAGCGTCACATTTTCACCGAAAACTTAGAGGGTGACCAAATCATAGACCATAAACACCGAAGGAATTCGGCCTCCGCTCATGGTATTTCAGAACCGTATAGAAGATAACCTGCACAGTTACTATAATGGCAGTAGAATCCTGTGCTGGAGCAGTAATCATAAAGCAGACTGAGAACACCGGCAGAAAGCCAGCCGCCACGTCCTGGCTGGCCGTCCTGGTACTGGCCTTGGTGATCTTCGGCCTCATCCGGGGAATAGTCTGGCTCTGGGGCGGGCAGAACACCTATAATGTGGTCTACGACTGGCTAGAAAAGTGGTACTATTGGTACGCATGGGGGTATCGGGGGGGATGGCAACACCTGCCGGTCATCATCACGGTACTGAGCCTTCTGCTCATTGCTCTTGCTGTCTTGATCGTCGCGCGAAAGTGGAGCCGCAATCCTCGACGGGTTCAGAGACGGGCGCTGACACTGGGTTCGTGGGCACTCTACCTCCCCGCGTTTATCGGCGGCCTGCCAGCCGTAGTGGGACTTGTTTCTGCCATGCTGACGCCATTCCTCGGCGGTGGTCTGATTTCCATAGTGGCCGCCGAGCTAATGGACAGGTTTGGTTTGTCACATAATGTGGGAGACTGGATAGCCAGGGGGATGGTCAGCCCCAACCACGATTTCTTAAGGTGGTATCAAGAGTCCCACACCCGTTTCGTGATAGCGCAGGCGATCGTGGCCGCCGGCTTGGCCATAACCATCATAGGGCTCATCCAGGTATACCGATCCTACAGGGAGAAACGCCTGCAAACGCAGGGGCTGTATGCCACCATAAGGCATCCCCAGCACCTCGGCATCGCCCTCTGGACCTTCGGCGTGGCCTTCGCCGTCAGCGGTACCGCCGGGTACATGATGTGGTTCACGGTGCTCTACTTCTATGTAGTACTCGCCCTCAGAGAGGAGAGGCAGCTTGCTCAGCAGTTCGGCACCGCCTATGAGGGCTATCGCAGGGCCACTCCGTTCATGATTCCCTTCGTAAACATCGGCCTGCCCCTGCCCAGGTCTGGTATCCTGAGGATAGCCGCACTTATCGCGTACTACGTCGCCGGCATGGCTGTCCTGTGCCTCATCCTCCAGGAGATCGGCGTGGAACATCCTGAGTTCGTGTAGGATCCTGACGCTTGGGTTGGGGAACTGCTCGGCAGATGAAACCACCCAATACAATTCTTCCTTCCACTGTCATTATTGCCTCCCCTCCTGCTGTTTGAGGTAGATCAAGTATATTTCAGGTATAACTACAGGATCAACATACAATCGCCGAAGCTGTAGAAGCGGTATCTCAGACTGATGGCTTCCTGGTAGGCGCGGTCGATGAGCTCCTTGCCGGCAAAGACGGATACCAGCATCAGCAGCGTCGAGCGGGGAAGGTGGAAGTTGGTTATCAGGCGGTCTACCAGGCGAAACTTATGTCCCGGCAGGATGAACAGGTCTACCCCACCCCCGAAAGGCTTCAATGCTTCAGCCTCGCCGCCCGCCAGGGCAGCCTGCTCCAGTAGCCTGACAGCCGTAGTCCCGACACAGACAATGCGATTGCCTCTGGCCCTGGCCGCGGCCAGTTCCGTGGCCGTTTCCAGGCTCAGCTCCCCATACTCGCTGTGCATGTGGTGCTGCCCCGGGTCTTCCACCCGGACAGGACGGAAGGAGTCCAGCCCCACGTGCAGGGTAACAAAGGCGAGCCTGACCCCTTTATTTTCGATCTGGTGAAGAAGCTGCGGCGTGAAGTGCAGGCCGGCAGTGGGCGCTGCGACGCTCCCGCTTACCCTGGCGTACACTGTTTGGTAGCGCTGCGGATCGTCCAGGGGAGCATGAATATAGGGCGGCAGTGGGACCTCCCCCAGTTCCTCCAGCATGGCCTCGTCATGGAAGCGGATAGTCCTCAGGGCCTGCTCTCCCCTCTGGAGCACCTCTACATCGACTGAAGTGGAGCTTGCCATGGATGTCTGCCCTTTGGTGGCGATCCTTATCTTGTCGC
>JBGOXA010000220.1:0-3779 GCA_041478915.1 Dehalococcoidia bacterium | reverse complement strand
GTTTCTTCGAGAAGGAGTTCCCAAAAACGCTTGTCAGGGAGATGGAGGAAAGCACTTCAGGTTACAGCCCAGAGTTGTGGAAGAAAATGGCTGATCTTGGGTGGCTCGGACTGGTAATACCGGAGAAATATGGCGGCACCGGTCTGGCTTTCATGGATCTGTTCGTTCTTCTGGAAGAAATGGGACGGGCCTGTTTGACTGGCCCCTTCTTTTCCACCGCAGTCCTCTGCACCTTACCTATCCTGGCTGCCGGCAGCGAACAACTGAAACAGGAATTCCTGCCTAAGATAGCCAGCGGCGAGGTAATTCTTTCTTTAGCCTTGACCGAGCCCAGTGCCACTTATGAGGCTGCTGGGATTGCCACTAAAGCTGTGCGCGAAAAGGATAATTATGTCATTAATGGTACCAAGCTTTTCATTCACGATGCTCATATTGCTAATTATCTCCTCTGCGTAGCCAGGACTAAGCTGTGGTCCAAGCCCGAAGAAGGAATCAGTCTTTTCCTTGTCGACGCCAAGAGCCCGGGGATAAAGGTCACCCTGCTGGAGACCATCGCGGACGACAAGCAGAACGAGGTTGCGTTTGAGAATGTGGTAATACCGGGGAAGAACCTATTGGGCGGGTTGGACCAGGGCTGGCCAGTTATCCAGCGTCTCCTACAGCAGGCCGCTGTGGCCAAATGTGCCGAGATGATCGGGGGCGCTGACTGGGCAGTGGAAGCCACTGTGGCGTACTCTAAGGAGAGAGTCCAGTATGGTAGGCCGATCGGCAGCAACAGCAGCATCCAGCATCTGTTAGCTGATATGTGGCTTCAAGTGAGCATGGCCAAGAGATACGCCTATTACGCCGCCTGGCTCGTAGGCGAGGGTCTCCCGTGCACATCGGAAGTGGCAGCGGCTAAGTCGGCGGTAAATGGGGCCTATAAGCATGCTACCCGTATGGGAGTTCAATTACATGGGGCTATTGGAACCACCAGGGATCATGACATGGGACTTTACTACAGACGCTCCAGGCAGGCAGCTCTCCTTTTTGGAGACTCAGACTATTGCCACGAAGTGGTAGCCCAGCAGATGGGCATATAGCTGGACCCGCTGTGTGTAGGGACGACACACTGCCCGCAAAACAGTCAGGATCAGAGCCTCGTTAGCAGATGAGCACAGACAGAATGGCACTGTAGAAGAGTTCGACGGAGGGACTGAAATGGATTTCAAGTTTACGTCGGAGCAAGAAGCACTGCAAGAAGAGTTCGAGCAGTTCTTTACAGAGGTGGAGAAGGAAGCACCGGAATGGTGGGTAGAGCCTTTTGAGGCACGCTACGGCAGCGACGAGGGTTGGGCCTACCACCGTTCAGTGGCTGAGAAGTTGGCTGAGAAGAATTGGCTCTCTTTGCCCTGGCCCCGCGAGTACGGGGGATGGGCTTTGGGACACGTGGAACAAGCCATCTTTAGCGAGGTCTACTCTTATCATCGGTCACCCGGAGTCGACATTTGGGGTCTGCCAATACTGTCCCCGGCCATTCTTGAATACGGCAGTGAGGAACTCAAAAGGGAATGGTTGCCAAAGATTGCCAGGGCTGAGACGGACTGGTGCCAGGGGTGGAGTGAGCCGAACGCCGGTTCGGACCTGGCCTCCTTGACAACCCGGGCTGTCGAGGACGGTGACGATTACGTCATAAACGGACAGAAGATTTGGACCACCGGTGCTCACCGTGCCACGCATATTTTCCTGCTAGCCAGGACAGACCCCAATGCCAAAAGACACCGGGGCCTCACCATGTTCTTGAGCGAGATGAACCGCCCCGGGATAGAGGTACGACCGCTCTACTTCATGAACCGGGCTCATGTCTACAACGAGGTCTTCTTCGACAACCTGCGCATACCAAGAAAGAACATCGTCGGACAGGTGAACCAAGGTTGGCACGCTACCATGGCTGGGGCAAACTTCGAGCGGTCGGGGGTGGGAGCTATAGGTGTGGCTCAGCGTGACTTTAGCGATCTGGTCCAGTACTGCAAGGAAACCGTACACAACGGGCAGCTTCTGTGCCAGTATCCCATGATTCGCTACAGGCTGGCCGACCTGGCCATCGAGCTTCAAACAGGGCGACAGTGGAGCTACTACGTCGCCTGGTTGCAGAGCCAGAATCCCATGACTGTCGTGGAAGCCTCAGCGGCCAAAGTATTCGACATGGAGTTCCTGCTGCGGTTAGCTAATGTTGCCGTGGAGATAATGGGTCTGTACGGGACACTGAAAAAGGGATCGAAGTGGGCGCCACTCTACGGGAAGTTCGAAGGCACGTGTCAGATGAATCTGGGCTACACAATTTCGGGCGGCGCTTCGGAGATTCAGAAGAACCTTATCGCCTGGATGGGACTGGGGTTGCCGAGGGGTTGATCACGTCACGTTTTCTCGAAGTGAAAGACAGATGGGCCTTTGGTTACGTGTCTGCAAAGCGTAGGTACTGAAAGTGAGGGACAAAACGTGGTAGCCTCGGGGAGCGTTTCTTGCTTAGTCTCTCTGGGGATACGAAGGAGGTAGACAGGATGATCCTGGACAGGTTTTCTCTGAAGGACAAGGTGGCCATAGTCACCGGAGCTGGCAGGGGCATAGGTCAGGGCATCGCGGTGGCTTTCGGTGAGGCTGGCGCTGACGTAGTATGCACCTCTCGGACGGTGGAGCAAATAGAGGCCACTGCTGCGCAGGTACGTCATACCGGCCGCAAAGCCCTAGCCGTGGCCTGTGACGTTCGAGATAACGATCAAGTGGAAAACATGGTAAGGAAGGCGATGCAGGAGTTTGGCCACATCGATATTCTGGTCAACAATGCCGGGGGTGGCCTGTTTAGGACTGTGATAGGAGCCAGTCAGCGCTCGTTTGAATCCGACATGCGAACCAACCTCACCAGCGTGTTTCTCTGCATTAAGGCGGTGGCCCCCATTATGCAGAAACAGAAGTCAGGCTCAATTGTCAACATCTCCAGTCGCGAGTCCCAGATACCGGCCTTAGGGATGGGGGCATACGGGGCTGCCAAAGCCGGAGTGAACAGTATCACCAAGACCCTGGCCTGGGAACTGGCGCCTTACATCCGGGTGAACTCTATCCTGCCAGGCTCAGTCTTGACGCCAACGAATATTGACTACCTCGGATTAGTGAAAGGCCTGCTCATTGAGGCGACTCCGATGAAGCGCACCGGCACGCCGCAGGATATCGCGCTGGCTGCCATCTATCTGGCCTCCTCTGCTTCGGAATGGGTGACAGGCAAACTGCTGGAAGTGGACGGCGGTATGGAGTTTGCCTACAACATACACCAGCAAATGGGAAAAGCCGAAGGCAAATAATCGTTGCGTAATGGGAGTACGATGATCCTGGATAGATTTTCTCTGAAAGACAAAGTGGCCATTGTCACTGGAGCAGGGACAGGCATAGGCCACGGAATATCCATCGGTTTGGCTGAGGCAGGTGCCCATATTGTTTGCGCGGCGCGCACAGCAGCCCCGCTCGAGGCTACGGCAGAGAAGGTTCGTGCTCTGGGGAGGAGGGCTTTGGTCGTCCCTACAGACGTCGCCAGGAGCCAGGCCATAGACAACCTGGTGGCCAAAACAATGCGCGAATTCGGCCGGATAGACATTCTGGTCAATAATGCTGCCATAGGCACTCCTATGAGGAGCCTGGATGTCCCCGAAGGCTACTGGGAAGAGGTCAGACATACCTGTCTGACCGGAGTCTTCCTCTGCAGCAGAGTAGTAGCCAGGGTGATGAGAGAGCAGGCAGGTGGCAACATC
>JBGOXA010000277.1:0-3044 GCA_041478915.1 Dehalococcoidia bacterium | reverse complement strand
TATATTCGTCGAGGCTCCTAGGATCCATGTCCTGGTTGTGCATAATGCGGATCTTTTGCAGTTGAAATTGGGGCAGCTTCGTATCCAGCGTCCATTCCGAGACAGGCTTTCCGCCGATGAGGTGTCGTTCCACTATAGTGGCTACCCGCTCTGACGTTAGCTCGGCATAGATCATCCTGCCAGCCTCGGGATGAATTATGGTAACTATGGGTTCTCTCTCGCAGGGACCGATACAAGCGGCATCGGTGATCACCACATCCGAAAGCTTCCGTGCTTGCACTTCTCTGGTGAAGGCTTCCTGAATAGCCTTGGCACCACTGGAAATACCACAGGTGCCTAGATGAACCTTGACCTCTATCTTGCTTGCCCGCTGTGTCAGTTCGCTCTGAACTGCGGCTCTCAACTTATTGAGGTCCTCGACTGAAGACAAATGCCTCACCTGCTGCCTCCTATGCGTAAGTACTCAGAACCTCTTTCATCTTGGTCGGGGTCATACGACGGTAGACCTTGTCCTCCACCGCAACCACGGGCGAAAGTCCGCAGCAACCCAGACATCTCACCATCTCTAGAGAGAATTTCCCATCGGCCGTTGTTTCACCAGGATCAATGCCCAACTCCTTCTGTAGCGTGTTCATAATCCTTTCGCCACCACGGACGTAGCATGAAGTCCCCATACACGTGGAGATAATATGTTTGCCCCTGGGTACCATGGTGAAAAAGGAATAGAAGCTGGCTATGCCATACACCTCGCTCAAGGAAACACGCATCTCCCGGGCGATGCTCCGCAAAACGGGCAAGGGCAGGTAGCCAATCAGTCCCTGTGCCCGTTGTAACACCGGGATTAGGGCACCAGCCTGCCCTCTAGTCTCGTTGATGGCAGTCTGGATCTCCCGGAATATCCTGCCGGCGTGGCTTCCATCGGCTGAGGAATTAATGGAAGCATCAATGCCAGCCCCCACGAGCTTGAGGTCGATGGGCTTACCCTCGCCATATTTCTTGTATAAGCGACACGTCTGGCAGAGGCTGGTGTCGCAACCGCTGGCACGGCCGCCTTCCATAGTCAACTTGCAATAGGTGCCCTCGATCTCCCAGCAGGGCAGCGTCCTGTGGGTATAGGCTGGACACTCGTCGCGAATTTGAGAAACACAGCGGGTCATCTCCCAACAGGGAGTCTTGCCCGCCCAAAAGGTGCTGATTCTCCCCTCTTCACCTATGGCCCCTCGTCGCGCTGCTGTCACCATGGCCACAGCTTCCCCCAGCACCTCAGCCCTTCGCTTTTGACGCTCGCGGGCGTTACTGATTGCTGCTGGATGCCCTGCTGTTTCAGCTTTCTTCATAATCGAACCTCCTCAAGGTTCAGAATGCACTGCTACCCAAAATATCATTATAGCTCCCCAGAGTGTTCCTAAACAAATTCGCACGTGTTTACGCGGCGCTAATACTGCCGGTGCCGCACCGACGTTTACCTTAGCAAAACTCTCCTCCCGACGATCTCTTGCCTGATGTACCATCTTTGAACAGCTTCAACTACCTCGTCAGTGTTGTCACAGATTCTTAGTAGATTAAGGTCGTCTTCGGAGATAAACTCTTTGGCTAAGACGAAACTCTTTAGCCAGTCCAGAAACCCTTTCCAGTACTGGCTATCGAACAGTAGCACCGGAAAGGGCCTTATCTTATGGGTTTGCATCAGGGTTAGCACCTCAGTTAGCTCATCAAGTGTGCCCAGTCCACCAGGCATTATGATAAAGGCGGTAGCATACTTTACCAGCATGACTTTGCGAACGAAGAAGTGACTAAACGTTATTGACTTTGTGGAGTAAGGGTTGCAGACTTGCTCCTCGGGCAGGTCGATATTCAGTCCGACTGATGTCACCCCGGCTTTGAGCGCCCCCTTGTTAGCTGCCTCCATCACGCCAGGCCCCCCACCAGTTATGATGGAGAAACCCACCTGCCCCAGGCGATAGGCTATTTCTTCTGTCTTAGCGTATAGCTCATCTTCTGCTCTAAGTCGAGCCGAACCGTATATGGTGACCGCTGGCTCTATACCTGAAAGCTTATCGAAACCTTCCACCAATTCGCCGATTATCCGGAACATACGCCAGGATTCTTCCTTGGCTAAATCGTTTATCTCATATCCTTGCGGCATTTTGACCTCCCGTAGAGAGATTCTTTGACAAATGACCAGCCGTTACTATTCCAGGATTGATTCTGCTCCATATTCTGGCACCGATATATCCCAGCCTGTCTTTTCCCTGAGAAATTCGCTGAACTGTTTGGTTGCCTCAGGTTCCCCGTGGACAACGAATACTCGCCTGGGGGTCCTCTTGAGCGCAGAAAGCCACCTGAAAAGCTCGTTTCTATCCGCGTGCGATGAGAGGCCATGTAACTGGGCTATTCTTGCCCTGACCGGATAATACTGGCCCAGTATCCTGACTTCCTTTGCCCCATCAACAATCTGTCTGCCGAGTGTGCCGATTGCCTGATACCCCACGAAGAGTATGGTGCTCTCGGGCCGTGGGATGTTGGTCACAAGGTGATGCTTTATCCTGCCTCCGGTGCACATTCCAGAACCAGCTATCACCATGACAGTTCCCGATATGTGATCAATTGCTTTTGACTCATCGATCGTCTCAATCATTTTCAGGCCTGGAAACTCAAAGGGTGACCTACCTTGACGCATTAGTTGGAGTGTCTTCTGGTCGAACAACTCAGGGTGACGTCTGAAGACTCTCGTGATGCTTACCGCCATGGGGCTATCGAGAAAGACCATCAAGTGAGGTATGCGGTCTTCGCTTAATAATTGGTTCAAACGGTAGATGATCTCCTGACTTCGCTGCAGAGCAAAGCTGGGCACAATTATGTTTCCCCCGGCTTTCCATGTTGAGTTCACGATTGCGGCAAGGCTGTCAGTTATGTCCGGCGGATCATCGTGCAGTCTATCCCCATACGTTGATTCAACCAGAATGTAATCCACATCATTGAACACGCTCGGGTCTGGCAATATCGGCTTGTCCCATCTACCCACATCCCCAGAGAAGACAATC
>JBGOXA010000209.1:0-3922 GCA_041478915.1 Dehalococcoidia bacterium | reverse complement strand
CAAAGAGGAAACGACCAGGGTAAACATCACTGCCAGGAAGGCCGCCAGACAAAAATAGAGGAACTGCTGTTTTCCCTCCAGGCTGGTGTGGCGCATGATGGTATCCCAGCGGTCGTCCCGCACGAAGAACCAGTAAAAGGAGCCCCCTATCAGCAGGAAGGAGAGGAGATAGATCAAAGCCCGATTCCTGAAGAAGAGCAACCCTTTAAGCTGCGTGAAAGCACCTACGAGCTGCAGCACCCCTACAGAGGCCATGAAAACAAAGGCGATGTATTCCTCACGTGATACTAGTTCCACTGTTAAACGCTATGCCACTGGGCTCGTTTCAATCCTCACTCGTGGCTAAACGCCCTCATGCCACTGTCTTGCTGGAGTAGGCAGGGGTGCACCAGTCGATGTACCTGGGGTTCTTGCCGCGCACCACGTCGAAGTAGAGCCGTTGCAACTTCTTGGTGATTTCGCCTATAGCCCCCTCACCTATGCGGCGGTGGTCAATCTCAATAACCGGGGTCACATGGGCTGCGGTCCCAGTGAGGAAGCACTCGTCGGCAATATAAAGCTCGTTGCGGCCGATAGACCTCTCCATCGTGTCGATGCCAAGCTCGTTCTTCGCCAGCTCGATTATGGTGTTCCGGGTAATGCCTACCAGAATGTTATCCGAGGAGGGAGGAGTGACCAGCCTGCCTTCGACAACGAGGAAGATGTTCTCCCCACTCCCTTCGGAGACATGGCCATACTGGTTGAGGAGGATGGCCTCATCAAAGCCATTCTCCCAGGCTTCTGTCTTTGCCAGTGCGCTATTCACGTAGAGGCCGGTTACCTTGGCTCGAGGCGGGATCATATTGTCATCAATACGGCGCCATGTGGAGACGCAGCACCGGCAACCTTTATTTATATCTAGATAGGGCCCGAAAGGAATGACGAACATAAGGAAGTCGTCCTCCAAATTGTGCAGCCTCACCCCCACAACCTGAGAACTCTTATATGCCAGAGGCCGAACGTAGATATCCTCCCGGTAGCCATTCTTCTCCACCAGTTCCACCGTGAACTGGCACAATTCATCAACACTGTACGGAAGGCTGATTTTCATTATGTGACAGCTCTTCTTCAGTCTCTGGAAGTGGTCTCTGACGCGAAATAGGTATATTTGCTTCTCTTCACTGTTCCAGTTGCCCCGGATGCCTTCGAAACAGGCAGTGCCATAGTGGAGAGCATGGGTCATAATCCCTATTTTGGCTTCGGAGAGCGGCATGAATTGTTTGTTAAAGAAAGCAATATCTGTCAAGGGCCTCCTCCTTCTGGAGCGGAGTGAACTAGTCAACCTGGAGCGGTGATGCTATTTTTGGGCAGCGACCTGATACTTGTTCCGCCCTTACTCGTGGTGTTCGACAGCAAACTGATCCTTAACTCGGTCGGAGAGAAACCCGCCATCACAATGCCCCTAATTATACCATTGTATTGTTGAAAGGCAAGCGCCAGTCATCCCCGGAATCAGCGATTAACTTTAGAGAACCCGCATTCCGGGATGTCATGGCAAGCCCTTTGCTCTGCCTCACCGTTAATAGTCTGATAAGGCGATATACTTGGCCGGAACGTGTGCCTTTCGTGTCGGCATCGGTGCGTAGCCAGTGTTCCTTGCTGGGCATAGCCACTTCCCTTCAGGTGTTTTCATTGGCACAAGACTGTACCAACTCACCAGCACATATCGAGCTTGTGCCGAGGAATTCATGGCTTGCTTGTCCAAGTACCGAGGGATAGCCGCAGACGCCTAACCATGGGGGTAGAGCGCCTGACGTCGGGCACTCTACCCGACGAGTCTTTCCCTGCTTTCGACCGTCAATATGGACTCTCGATGAGCATTAGGCAGAATGATAGTTGCTAGATAGAGCAAGAGAACTGGTCTGTAGTGCGACGGTAAGTGGCTACAGCCGCTACTCCGCACGAACGGCTCTAGCTACGCCATTCTTCCCTGGAGTGCCCAGGCGCTGGTCTTTTCGATCTCAACCTTCACCAGTTGTCCTGCCAAGTCACTGCTTCCAGCGAAGAATACCAGCTTGTCTCCCCTGGTACGGCCCAGCCACTTGCCTTTCTTTCTCCCCTCTGCCAACACCTCGACTGCCTGACCCAGGAAAGCAGCGTTGATTTCAGCAGCGATGGACTGGTGTAGGGCTTCCACCTGTTGGAGGCGGAGCTCTTTCTTCTCAGCGGGGACGTTATCGTCAAACCTTCTGGAGGCGATAGTGTCTGGTCTCGTCGAGTAGGTGGCTACATGAACTCTATCGAACCTGATTCGCTGAAGCAAGTCCAGTGTTCTTTCGAACTGCTCGTCGGTCTCATCAGGAAAGCCAACGATGATATCAGTGCTGAGAGCCACGTCAGGGATGGCGGAGCGTATCTGGGCCACCAGATTCTGGTATTGCTCTGCGGTGTAGCCACGCCTCATTGCTCTTAGAATTTCGTTATCGCCAGCTTGAAGGGGTAGACTGATGTGTTCGCAGACCTTTTCCAGCTCAGCTACCGCCCGTGTCAGCTTCAGACTCATATCCTTGGGGTGGTTGGTCAGGAAGCGTATTCGCAGGAGCCTTTGTATCCTGTTCAGCTCGGCCAACAAGTCAGCCAGATCAGGTTTGTGAGGCAGGTCGTGTCCGTAGGAGCCGATACTCTGACCGAGCAAAGTAACCTCCCTGGCACCCTGGTCAACCAGAGTTCGAACCTCACAGCAAATCTCTTCTAAATCCCGGCTTTTCTCTCTTCCTCGGCGATAGGGGACGATGCAGTAAGAACAAAAGCTGTTGCAACCGTGTATGATGGGGATGTAGACGCTGACAGAAGGCTTACGAGTAACGGGGCGGTTTATCCCATCGAGGCGAGGTGCCCCGCGGCTTTCAACCCACTGGTAGAGGACTTCCCACTGCTGTGGTCGGAAGACGAGGTCAACCCAGGGGAAGCCTTCTCTCAATTTCTCGGTCTTGGAATCTACCAGACAGCCGGTGAGTGCGACGGTGACATCAGGGGACCTCTTCTTGAGCGCCTTGACAGAGTTCAGCTTGTTGAGCACTTTGTTCTCGGCATTTTGCCGCACCACGCAGCTATTGAGCAAGACGAAGTCAGCTTCTTCGGCACTGGTTGCAGGGGAATAACCGGCGTCTTCCAGATAGCTGGCTATGTGTTCTGAGTCTGCCTTATTCATCTGGCAACCGATGTTCCAGATATAGTAACGGGGCATTATCTTCCCTTATCTTCTGTGTGATTGGAAGAGAGTTACCACGAGAAGCCGGTGGATTGTCTCACGGTAGGTTGTGACATACTCGCGCTGGCAGTTTTCCCCATCCCCACGATGGCTGGCACGCAGTCATATTTCCTACGGCCGGAGGCCTTTTCTCGCTGGCGGAGGGAGTGGGATTCGAACCCACGACCGAGTTTTAACCCCGGTAAGCGCTTAGCAGGCGCCCGCACTCGACCACTATGCGATCCCTCCGACATTTCGCTCCGCCGATGCAAGATCGGCCTCGGCCTTTTGTTTCGCTTAAGACTTACTAAACCGTAGGACAGACACCTCTCACTATAACATGAAACCACTACCCCTTCAACAGGTGATGCAACGGAGATAAAGATCGTTTATTAGGTTGGATCGCCTTCACCTTATCCCTCTCCCATCAAGGTGGGATAATCCTCCCTCCACTAAAGGGACGGAATAAGAGGGAGTGGGATAAGGCTGCTAAACGCTCTTGGCCGTAATCCGTGGATTCTTCTGACAGATCGTCTTGGTGCGAGCAACGGATGAGGTTAAGCCAACAGGGGTAGCCCAAAATAGGATACGACGACGGTTAGAAAATGGTTATCTTCGACTTTTGAACCTCCGTTACCCTCAAAAACAGCAGTCGTCGCTCATTTTAGAGCATAGCTATCCCACCTACCTATT
>JBGOXA010000026.1:0-11001 GCA_041478915.1 Dehalococcoidia bacterium | reverse complement strand
GGTCCAGCCGCTGATCCAGGTAAGCGGAGAGTCTATCCCGGGTCTGGTTACACTTACTCTTTCCGAATCTCAGTGATAATAGTCGCCACATTATTCTGTCCTTACCTATTAAGACGAAACCTATAGAGAAAAGGTTCCCCTCTGGACCAAATAGTCCCGCAGTCGAGCCCTACCCCGGCTAAGTCGCGACCGCACCGTTCCCAGGGAGCAACCCATAACTTGCGCAATCTCCTCGTAGCTTAAACCCTGTATGTCGGAAAGGACAACCGCCAACCGCTGCTCCGAAGGAAGGCTAGCCAGACCTCTCTGGATCTGCGCTCTCACCTCCAGACGCAGGGCATAGTCTTCAGGCGACTCAGTAGAGCCCGATACCTCGAACTCTATCGATAGCTCCTCCAGTGAACTGGTGGGGTTGCGCTTGCGCTTCCGTAGGTGGTCGCGGCAGGCATTGGCAGTGATGCGCAACATCCAGGCCTTGAAGTTGCCTCCCCTGAAGGATCCAATACCTCTCCAGGCAGAAAAAAAGGCCTCTTGAGAGGCATCTTCAGCAGCCTGACGATCACCCAACATCCGCAGGGCAAGACTGTAGACTGCCCTCTGATAGCTCTCGACCAGCCTATTGAAGCTATCCAGGTCACCCTTCTTACTCCATTGGATAAGCTCTGAATCATCCAATTTCGGCCTCGGGGCACTCACTTCACGTAGCCTAGTGTCTTTGCGGCTAGATCCACCATAATAGGGCCAAAGCGACGTTTTACTATCCTGGGGCGCATGCTGGCCCGGTGAAGGTAAATAGATTATAATCGATCAAAGGGCGGAGCGTAAGGCGGATGAAAGCCAAAGCGTGTGGGATCCTAATGGTGGTAGTTTTGCTCTTGATAGTCTTTGGTGGGGTGCAGTTCAGCTTGCAGAGTTCTCGGAGGCAACCGCAGCGGCAGCCAATTGAGTCGCCGTAGAAGGAGTGCAGCAGCCATAGAGGTAGAAGAAATCTTCAGAGCCACCGGCGCTATGCTGGAGGGGCATTTCCTGCTGTCTTCAGGCCTGCACTCCCCGATCTACTGGGAGAAGTTTCAAGTACTGCAATACCCCCACTATACAGAGCACCTGTGCCGGCTGATTGCCAGGCACTTCCAAGATCAGGCGGTTGAACTGGTGGCCGGACCGACCACCGGAGGCGTGCTCCTTGCTTATGAGGTGGCAAGGCAACTCGAAGTGCGCAGCATCTACGCTGAAAAAGAAGGCGGGGCCAGGGTTTTCCGACGCGGGTTCAGCATCTCACCGGGCGAAAGAACCCTGGTAGTAGACGATGTCCTGACCACAGGAGGCTCCGTCGGCGAAGTAATAAACGCAGTGACAACGAGAGGTGGCAAGGTTATAGGGGTGGCAGTATTAGTCGATCGAAGTCGGGGAGGGGTTGACTTTGGCCTGCCTCTTTTCAGTTGCTATCAGACCTCTGCCCCCAACTATAAGCCGCAAGATTGCCCCCTGTGTAAAGCTAAGGTACCTCTAGTAGAACCTGGCAGGGGGCAAGGCTAGCGTCTTCAGATTTCCTTATTCAACGTAGCCAGGAACTCAGCGTTGCTTCGGGTCTTGGCCAAGCGTTCAAGAATCAGTTGGGTCGCATCCGTAGGGTTGGGCGAACCAGGTGAACCATTCGAAAGCATGCTAACCATACGCCTCAACAGCCACACCTGCTTCAAGGTAGCTTCATCGAGGAGCAATTCCTCGCGTCTGGTGCTGCTGCGCTGGATGTCAATAGCCGGGAAGATGCGCCGCTCTGCCAGCCGGCGATCAAGGTGCAGCTCCATATTGCCAGTGCCCTTAAACTCCTCGTAGATGACGTCATCCATGCGGCTACCGGTGTCGACAAGACAGGTAGCCAAGATGGTAAGACTGCCTCCCTCTTCAATGTTCCTGGCGGCACCAAAGAAATGCTTCGGCTGGTATAGGGCTACCGGATCAACACCACCGGAGAGAGTTCTCCCGCTAGATGGTGCCGCTAAGTTATAAGCCCTGGTAAGCCGGGTGATGCCATCCAGAAGTATGACCACATCCCTCTTCGCCTCGACCAGGCGCTTGGCTCGGTCCAGGGCTAGTTCGGCAACATGGGTCTGGTTCTCCACCAGCTCATCAAAGGTAGCGGCAATCACCTCCCCCTTAACGGAACGCTTCATGTCAGTAACCTCTTCCGGCCGCTCGCCAATGAGACAAACCATGATGTGAACGTCCTCATAGTTGGTGCTAACGGCATTGGCAATTTGCTTTAGGAGTATCGTCTTCCCCGCCTTGGGAGGGGAGACAATCAGTCCCCGCTGGCCTCTACCAATAGGAGCCACTAGGTTTATCAGCCGGGTAGAAAGATTACTGGGGGCAGTCTCCAGATTCAATACGGCGTTAGGGAAAATAGGGGTTAACGAATCGAAGTGGGGCCGATCCCTGGCTGACTCAGGCTCCATGTTATTCACCAGCTCCACCCTCAGCAAGCTTTGATATCTCTCCCCATCCTTAGGCGGCCTGGCCTGTCCCACCACGCTATCACCGGTGCGCAACCCAAAGCGCCGAATCTGTGATTGAGAGACGTAAACGTCATTCGAGGTGGGTAGCAAGCTACCCTGCCGCAGAAAACCGTAGCCCTCGGAAGTAATCTCCAGTATGCCACTGGCAAGGATATTTCCCTCTTTCTCTGCCTGGGCCTGAAGCAGCGAGAGGATAAGCTCATGCTTCTTAAGTGTACTGTAGCCAGAGATGCCCCACTCCTTGGCCATCTCCAGCAGGTCTTGCCGTTTCTTAGTTTCCAGTTCGGCAAAATTCATTCATCCTCTCCTCAACCTTCGCCTGAAACTCATTATCAGTCCTCGTAGGAATAAGAAGCGCGCGATGCCAACAGCGCAAAGCGGCTATGACATGTCATCTCTGCATCAAAACACTACGAGCAACCGTGCTAATACAAGCCCCATTGTTAAGTCTTTTCAGAGACACTACACTAGCTTTGGTTTTGAGGCTTGTATGCTTCCACAGTAATACTTCTGAGCTGGCACATTTTCTTGCCTGGCTCAACTTCCACATAGAATTCCCGGCTGGACGACACCTTCACCTCTTTGAAGCCAGCGGCCCCTATCATATTCAAATACTCTCCCTGCTCCAAAGCCCCTCCAACACAGGCTGCCCACGCCTCCAGGTCTTGGCGTAACTCAGCAGGCAGCGGCTCTTCAGAAACAATGTCGGAGACTGCGAGCCTCCCCTTGGGTCTCAGAACGCGGTAGGCCTCCTGGAAAACCCTGCTCTTGTCCGGGGAGAGGTTGATAACGCAGTTGCTGATGATCACATCCGCGGACTCATCCTCCAAAGGGAGGTTTTCTATCTCACCCAGGCGAAACTCCACATTGCCATAGCCATGCGTCTGAGCTATGCTGTTTGCCTTCTCCAGCATCTCCTTGGTCATGTCCACACCGATCACCTTCCCCTTCGGGCCGACCTTGCCCGACGCCAGGAACACATCTAAGCCCGCCCCTGACCCCAGGTCCACTACCACCTCCCCTTCCCTCAAAGCAGCTATCGCCGTAGGATTGCCGCATCCCAGCCCCATCGCTGCCTCCTCCGGAACGCTCTCTAGGTCCTCCAGCAAATATCCCGCGCGCAAGCCCTCGAGTATGCTGGTGTTCCCACAGCAGGAACTCGAACAACAACTCTGTTGCTCCTGCCTGGCTATCTCGGAGTATGCCGCCCTGACGGTCTCCTTCACCCTATCTTGTTCCATGATGTACCTCCTTGAATATCGTATGTCACTCCGTGGCGGACCTGGTCAATATCGGCTGTGTCCAGAGAAAGAGGCATCAACTTCCCTCTTTCGTATCCTGGCGCAAGGGCAAAGGATGCTGACCTCCTTCCCGCAAGGTCTGCTTGGCCGCCCTGATAAACTCGAGAAATAGGGGATGAGGGCGGTTAGGGCGTGACTTGAATTCAGGGTGAAACTGGGTGGCTAGCATCCAAGGGTGATCCCGTAGCTCCACTATCTCCACCAATTTGCCGTCACTGGACAAACCACTGGCGATCAACCCCCCCCTTTCTAAAGTATAAAGGAAATCATTGTTAAACTCAAAGCGATGGCGATGGCGTTCATAGACTACCGGCTGCCCGTACGCAGCCGCGGCCCGGGTGCCTTCAACCAGGTGACAGGGATAGGTACCGAGCCTCATAGTTCCCCCCTTCTCCTTCACCCCGTGTTGCCCGGGCAAGAGGTGGATGACAGGGTAGCGGGTGTCAGGGAGAAACTCCTGAGAATGAGGCTCACTCGACCCAAGAACGTACCGGGCATGTTCCACTACCATGATGTGCAACCCGAGGCACAAACCTAGATAGGGCACCTCGTGCTCTCGAGCATACCGCGCTGCGTTGATCATACCTTCTATACCCCGAATGCCAAAGCCGCCAGGCACCACAATCCCTTGAACAGAATGAAGAAGCTTGTCCAAGTTCTCCTCGTCTTTCTCCACATCCTCTGAGGGTACCCAACGGAGATCCACCCTGCGGTCGAGATGTGTGGCAGCGTGGCACAGGGCCTCCCGCACTGAAATGTAAGCATCTCGCAACTCCACATACTTGCCAACCAGGGCAATAGGAAGGGGTTCCTTAGGAGCAGTCATTTTCTCCACCAGGACACGCCACCCGTGCAAATCCGCCGACGTGGAAGGCAGCCCTAGCATCTCCACTATCAGGTCACCTAACCCGGCTTCCTCAAGGACAAGAGGCACTTCATAGATCGTGGGCACAGTAAGCAAGGGTATTACCGCCCTCTTATCCACACTGCAGAAGAGGGAGATCTTCTCCTTTATCGCCTCGGAAATAGGGTAATCACTGCGGCAGACGATAACATCAGGCTGGATGCCGATGCGACGAAGCTCATTAACGCTATGCTGGGTTGGCTTGGTCTTCAACTCCCCGGTGGCGGAGATATAGGGTATGAGAGTCACATGGACGTAAAGCACGTTGTCCCGCCCCAACTCACTGCGCATCTGGCGGATAGCCTCAAGGAAAGGCAAACTTTCAATATCTCCTACTGTTCCACCAACCTCCACGATGACTACTGAAGCCCCCGTCAGCTCGCCCACCTCCCGGATTCGTTTCTTTATTTCATTAGTAACATGGGGAACTACCTGAATAGTGCCGCCAAGGAAATCACCACGCCTTTCCTTGGCAATAACCGAGCTATAGACCTGCCCCGTAGTAACGCTAGAAGCAGTAGTGAGTTCAATATCGATAAAGCGCTCATAGTGCCCCAGATCAAGGTCAGTCTCGGCACCGTCCTGGGTCACAAAAACCTCCCCGTGCTGATACGGGGACATGGTCCCCGGGTCGACGTTGAGATAAGGGTCCAGCTTCTGTATGGAGACAGAGATATTGCGACTCTTGACTATCCTGCCAATGGAAGCGGTGGTAATCCCCTTCCCCACAGAACTAACCACGCCACCAGTAACGAAGATGTACTTTGTCACTACGTACCTTAGGAGAAGCTCAACGAGAAGCGAGGAACGCCAAACCTAAAGACAGTATACCATCTCTGACAAAGGTGTCAAGGGCACGTGGGCTCAAATCTATGGCTTACAGATGATCTCATGGATGCGCAAGTCAGCTAGCCTGGTGCTAGGTGCAGACGTGGCCACTACGGCTGTGTCGGCTCCGGCCCCCGTCCCAGCGACGGCGATGATCCGCTCACCAGGAGCAACAAGTCCGCCATCACAGGCCATTAAGGTTATCTCCACACAGACCTTAATACCCTGGCAAAACGTCCGCAGCACAGTCGCCATAACCCGAGGCACCCTAGAGCCGTATAGGTCTTCAGTGTGAAACAGCATCGTGCCAAAATGAACGCGGTGGCCTTTCTTCTCCAGTTCGGAAACCAACGCCTCTGGAAACCTTTGCCGCTCTCCAAAACCAAACTGGTGGGGAATGACTATCAGACGCATATCCAGACCAGCAAACGCTTCGAGAGCAGCTTTGGCAGTATCTCCTCGGGTGGAGGCCAGCACAACCTTAGTGACACCCCTTGCCTGCGCCCTTTCCTTAACAAGCCTCAGAACCTCGGGGGTATTCTCCTTGCCGGGCGTCTCAAAGTAAACAATTTTCTCTTCCATTTTCCACCCTTTCATCGAATACTGCTGCCTTTACCCGCTCCTGCCGGCATCCTTTCCTCTAAGGCTTCCCTCTAACCATACTTGCACACTGTTCAACCTAGGTTGTTTAGTAATGTCATTCCTCGTCGTCCTTCCAGAGGGAAGGACGACGAGGAATCTCAGAGATTCTTCTCCTTCCTTGCGGAAGGATCAGAATAACATGAACACGTTGATAAACGATCCCTTCAACCTTAGTCTTGACAAACTGTAGAAGTTGGGGCTAACAGGATCAGCAATTCTCGCTTCAACATGGCCTTGGTGGACTACAGGCATACCAAAGTGCCCTCAAGGGGATTCGAACCCCTGATCTTCGGCTTGAAAGGCCGATGTCCTGGACCACTAGACGATGAGGGCACATCTTTGAGGTATGTTAAGGGTCAAGGATAAAGGGCAAGGGATTCCAGTCCTGTGGTTTCGGGAAAGCCCAACATCAGGTTCATATTCTGGACTGCCTGCCCCGCTCCCCCTTTTATCAGATTATCAAGGCAACTGATCACCACTAGCCTGTTCGTCCTCAAGTCAATGGTGGGATGAATAAGGCAAAGGTTAGTCCCCGAGGTATACTTGGTCTGCGGCGAAACATCCACAACCTTCACAAAGGGCTCACCTTTGTAGAAATCCCGGTAGATCTGTCGTAATTCCACAATCCCCTTTTGGCCCTCAGGTAACTTCCCTGCTGCTAGCTCGGCGTAGCAAGAGCTCAAGATGCCTCGTGTCATCGGCACCAGATGAGGCAGGAAGGTAATTGATAACGAACCGCTTGATTGGAGAGCGCCCAACTCCTGCACAATCTCGGGCAGGTGGCGATGTCCCTCCAGAGCATAGGCAGAAACATTCTCGTTGACTTCGGCATAATGTGTTTGCAGACTGAGGGTTCTGCCCGCTCCGGATATGCCAGATTTGCTGTCCACAATAATTTGGGGATGAATAAGCCCTTCCTTAACTGCGGGAGCCAGAGCAAGAATGGCGCTTGTAGAGTAACAACCTGGGTTAGCCACCAAAGACGATCCCCTAGTCTGAGAGCGATGGAGTTCAGTCAGACCGTAGACAGCAGTCTGGAGCAAGGCGGGAGCTGGGTGGGTGAAGTCATACCAGCGCTGATACTCGATCGGTTCCTTCAACCTGAAGTCAGCGCTGAGGTCTATTACCCTTATGCCTTTTCCCACCAGAGGCAAGATAGCCTCAGCGCTTGCCTTGTGCGGCAGGGAGGAGAAAACCACGTCAGCTTCCCCCGGATCAGTACCAATAGTCAGATCGATCTGTGCTAGGTGCGGAAGAACCTCTCCCAGTTTCTTTCCTGCTTCACTGCGTCCGGTAACCGAAACGATCCGTACACCGGGATGGCAGCAGAGCAAACGGGCTACCTCTGCCCCCATATAGCTTGTAACGTTAACTATAGCTACCTTTGCCACATTCATTTCCAGAAAACCCCTTTTGTTGTCTTCCCACCAGTGCGTGTTACATTGTAGCGCTTAGTCCCAGCCCAAGCAACGTTAGAAAGCCCCGCCGGTATATTATCCCTTCTGATGCTTATAAATGTCACTGGGACAGGGTTTTTGCAGCACGCAGAGGTGACAACGGGGCCGTTGCGCCTTACAGATGCGGCGGCCATGCTCAATCATCAAGACATGGAAGGTATAGATATCTGCCGGTGGGACCAGTTTCTCGAGCAGCTCATGCGCTCGTCCCAGGCTTGCTTTTGAGTCAATTAGCCCCAATCTTCTGGCCACCCGGAAGACATGGGTATCCACAGGCAAGGCTGGCTTCCCCAGAGAAAAGAGGAGCACGCAACTGGCTGTTTTCGGCCCTACACCGGGGAGTTGCCTCAGCCAGAACCTGGCCTCAGACAAAGGGAGTTTTTCCAGGAAGCTGATGTCAAGGGGCCCCCGCTGTTCCCGAATCCTCTCCAGGATGAGCTTTATCCTCTTTGCCTTAACCTCAGCTAGGCCACCCGCCCTGATGCATTCGGCTATCTCTTTAGCCGTGACTGCAGTCACCGATTCCCAATTACCGAAGCGGTCAATCAGAGCGTTGAAGGCCCGTTTTGAGTTCGCGTCGGAGGTGTTTTGGGACAGGACAGTAGCGATCAGTGTAGAAACCGGATCCCGGTCTAGCTGCCAGCGCCGCAGGCCATACTCTTTCCGCAGCAGGCGGAGAATTTCGTCAACCGTCACCACGGCTTCTCAAGGTGGCAGGTATCGTTGAGCTTGATCACTGTACAGGAACTTTGGTCCGCTACAAAAATGTTGATGGCACAGAGGTCTTGCTGCACCCGCCAGAAATTGGAGGTATCCAATCCCATGAGGGCGCAAACCAGCACTTTGCACACTACCTTGTGCGATACGAGGACAATGGCTTCGCCGGCATGCAGTGGCACTAGGCTTCTTACAGCGGCAACCGCCCTCTTCCGAACCTGTTTCAGGCTCTCACCCTGAGGAAAGGTGACCAGGTGAGGACTCTCCAACCAGATCCGATAAAGCTCGTTGTCATCGGCCGCTGCCTCGTTTAGAGAAAGCCCTTGCCACCTCCCATAGTCGATGTCGATCAATCCCTCCAGCGGCTGCGGCTGGAGTTTCAGAGGTTCAGCCAGAATAGATGCTGTGCTCAAAGCCCTTCTCAGAGGGCTGGAATAGATCGCTGCCACTGGCCACTGAGCCAGCCTGGCTGCTGTTGCCCTGGCTTGCCTGATACCGACCTCATCCAGCTCAATATCGGCTCTCCCACGAAGTCTTTCTCCCGCGCCTTCATTCCACGCCGTCTGCCCGTGCCTGACCAAAATGATACGGGTCAAGAAATCGCCTCCTTGCTCAAGCGGATTGTGGCGTCACAGAGGGGCGGAGATAGTCCTTCATGAGTCACAAAAGGGGGAAGCATAGTAGCAACAACGGCACCGGTGAAGCCGTTGAATTATGAAGTCCCTATTACACAGTAAGCGGAATTGCGCTGGTTTTAGCAGGGTACGACAAACGTTACAAGACTATGCAGACCACAATCTAGTCTGAAGAAGGCAATGGCCTTGGCTGTTGCTCTGTCATTTCTTTGCCACAACAGTTAACAGCGCCCTGGCCTTGCTTGGTGCACAGGACTTCGGTATTACAGACTTCGCAGCGGTACCTCTTGCCTAACTGATTAGCCATTTCAGCTCACAACCTCCTACTCCAACAGTATTTCAGGTCTTGTCGGCTCAGCTATTTCTTCAATTGCATCGGCTGGCCACAGCAATGGATGGTGCCTTCGCCTCCGCGGGTAACAATGAACTCCGAGCCGCACTTGGGGCAGAGGTACCTCTTGCCTATCTGGTTTGCCATCTCTCAGCTCCTTTACCAAAACTTACGCATCCAGCTTGCGCTCTAATTCCGACGTGGTCCCCTACCACTGATCCTCGTTGGTCATAATGGCCTCCCACTTACAGGCGATCTCATCGGGGCTGCTGCGGGGCGGCAGCTTTAGAGGAGTCAGCTTTATTTTGCGGTTGATAAGGTATCTTTCTATGACCTTTTTCTCGTTTACATAGCAGACTTGCTGTATCCTCCCCGGGTCTTTGGCCTCAAAGAACTCCAGTGACTTGCACTTGGGCAAAGTCCAGATGACATGGTTCTCGTTTATGATCTCAACTATGATGGGATATAGCCCACCAGTAGTGTTATCCAGGGGCAACTGGAGGGCCTTCATGGAATCAACCACGGTTTTCAGTTCGATATTGCCCACCTTGGCATATCGCGGATTTACCCTCTCAGCCATCCGGCACCAGGCTTTTACCTCGAGATCGTCAGCCACCTCACGACCGCACTTCAGTTCAACCTCCTTGTATCAGGCCTCCGACAGATGGAGCCAGGCAAATTGCCACGTCTGCATCAGCTTGAGCAGGAACTCCTTGGAGAACATGTCAAAAGTGAGATGTGGATTGTAGGGGCCACTGAGATCATTCAACTCTTTTGCCATCCAAAACCTTCCTTTCCGCTTGATTATCTAGACAATAGCAGCGTCCCAGCACCGCTGCTCATTCGTTACTTGAGGGGACATCGGAATCCAACCGAATCGGGACACACTCACCCGCTGCAGAAGGAATTCCTGGAAGAGACAGTTAAAACCTGGGGCGGCCTTAGAGCCGTTGCTGTAGGCATCAAATTCTGGCATGATACGAGTCTTCTGGTGCACAGCCTCCGTAGGTATTTTTTCACAGGCGCGATCACCTTGTCAAGTTGTAGCTGTGCAGTGAGCAGACAGGTCTATACTGGTTGCCTTCCCTTTGAGGATTGGGCGCACTTAAGGATTGGGTGTACTGGATTGGTTCATCGTTTCGCCAGGCGGTGTCTTGGCATGATAAGTACAATGCCTATCGTGAGAACACCAGCTACCCCGATAACAACCCAAACCCAGAAAGGCAGATGGGTATGAGAATGGAAGGTGAAGCTGTCTGAGGCTATTGGTGACTCATTCCCCGCCTTATCGATGGACTTCGTCTTCACTGTATACGATTTGCCATTGCTGAGCGATGGCATAGAGCAACTCCAGGAGGATGTCCCTGTAGCATTAAGCCAGCTCTCAGCAGCAACCCAGGAACTCCCATTCCAGTAGGTGCTGTCCGTGCTGTTTTTGAGATAGCGTAACATTTTAGTAGGCAGGGGTTTGAAAAGGAGACAGGGACCTCGCAGAATCCTGGGGTAGCAACATACCTTAGGATTAAGGAGGTTTCTGGTGAAAAGGATAGACGATGTAGTAGGCGAACTCAAGGGAGAAGTGAGCCAGTGGGAGGAGGGCATCTTCGACTGGGCCTGTGGGTTAGCCCAGGCGCTGGCCAAAGTGGTGCTGGAGAGGGTAGACGAGGCGT
>JBGOXA010000110.1:0-6106 GCA_041478915.1 Dehalococcoidia bacterium | reverse complement strand
CTGCACATCTAACCCATATCGAAAGGACCTGGGTTTCTCCATTGACTGCCTTTCCAGGTGAAAATATTAGTTCCTTTGTGAAAGCGATATTCTTGCCTCCACCCGAAATGGGCATTACTACATCGGGGTTTTCGGTGTCCTCCGCAAAGACATTGAGCGATGCTGTAACGGCAAAGATAATTGCCGATACAACAACCAAGATGCACCATTTCTTCATAGCACACCTCCCTTCCTCTCTAGTCTTCCTTTACAACAGCAAAACTGCTTTTCATGAGGTTAAATCGGTAAAGAAGCAGTATTGAGTCGAGAAAGGTCTGATCGAGCATATCTCCCCCAAAGCGTTCTGTCAAGTTTTTGTGCTCGTCCACTACACATGAGCCGAGATTTCCCATATCAATTCCGGGCGGCAGCATGGCTGTGCTCCAACGGCCCCGTCAGGTCGGGGACCTGACAGGCACCTATAAATGCCCCTAGCCTGCCCGCTCTATCCGTCTTCTGCTGCCGTACCGCCCTGCTCTTTTGGAAGAACCCCCCCCAAAGGCCGCACTTCGCTGTTCCTCTCCAGCCACCATCTCCACACAGCGTCGAAGTAGTGCCGCGTCCACTCGTTAGCTATCTTCCTGTTGGTACAGAAGACGAGGTGCAACCTGGGATGGAGGGCATAAAGCTCGGCGATGGCCTGGGCACAGAAGGCAGGCGTATAAAAGCGCACCTTCTTCGGGTTCAGGAAGTCGGCGTAGGGCGACTCGATAATAAGGGCATGGTACTCATAGGTGGTTAGCTCTGCCATCCGCTGATGCAGCACCGGCATCACCCCGAAATCGCCCAGCAGATTGTCAAAGGTCTTCCGCTCCACTACTGCCAGGATCTCTGTCCCATCGACCAGAGCGTAGTCTCCGACAGGCAGCCAGCCTCGCTCTATCTGGGCTTGGGGAAAACGCCACGGATACCGTTCATCGCTGCTAATGCGAACCGTGAAGCCCTGGCTGCCGCGCCGTAGTGACAGCTTGATGGAAGGCCGGTGTTGCTGGAGCGATTTCTGCGTCATCCAGAATATCTGCTCGTAGGCCTCACCCGGCCGGTGCTTGTATGTCTTAGAGAGGAAGAGAAAATCACACCGCTTGTAGCGCTTCCGATCCAGCACTACCGAGATGCGTCGCCCGCGCTCATGAAGGGCTACGATGGGAACGCGTTCAATCTCCCGAAGGACTTCGCCTGCCGCCGGAGGCTCTTTCTCCCGCAGACAGAATATGTTCTTCCCTGCCCCAGGCCAGCGGTCTTGCGTTCGAAGGACAAGCGGCGGTCCCTGATCCCTCAGAATCTGCAAGCGATAGGGAAACCGGTCATCAGCGCACTGTTGAAGTACCCAGCATCCGCAGGCCATCTCCCTCCTGCCTGAATGAGGAGATTATCAGACCAGACGGCAGGTGTCAATGCGCTCCTCACCTAGCACTCCAGAGGTTGCCTATTGATGTCATTCTGAGGAGTCTGCCTGAAGCGGGCGACGAGCAATGTAGGGAGGGGTCTGAAGACCCCTCCGAACGGGCGGACAGAGCTAAAGCTCGATCCCTACATCCACATGGTCTGACCCAGGATTCTCCTCAATGGTGTTTAGCAATCCACCATCCTTCCCAAGGGGAAGGACTCCTCGCAACGACAAATAAACACCCTTACTCTTCGATGTTTGCCTTCGAGCGGGGCTGACGATTATAATTATCAGTGGTTTGACTCGGGAGAAGCGCGGCTGGAAAGAGGAAAGGAGTAAGACATGGCTGGTATAGTTTCCTATGGGGCGTATATCCCTATTTACAGACTTAATAGGGCGATCCTGGGCCAGGTCTGGGGTGGGGGTGGGAAGGGGGAGAAGGCCATAGCCAACTGGGATGAGGACAGTATTACTATGGCTGTCGAGGCAGGCATGGACTGCCTCAAAGGCATAGAGAGACGATCAGTAGATGCCTTGTATTTTGCCACCACCACACCACCTTTTAAGGAGAAGCAGTCGGCCAGTATTATCGCCGCTGCCCTTGACCTGCGCGAGGACATAATTGCAGCCGACTTTGCCAACTCCCTCCGGTCTGGGACTATCGCTCTCAGGGCTGCCCTCGACGCCGTAAAAGCCGGTTCGGCGAAGAAGGTCCTGGTGCTCGTCGCTGACTGCCGCATCCCGGCCCCAAATTCGGCCTTTGAACCGCTCTTTGGCGATGGGGCGGCCGCCTTCCTCATCGGGCAGGATGGGCTGGCTGCTGAAATCGAGGGTAGCTACTACCTGACCAGCGAGTTTATAGATATCTGGAGACTCGAGTACGATATGCTGCCCCGCACCTGGGAGGAGCGCTTCACTATTGACGAGGGATACGAGCCTCACATGAAGAAAGCCGTGGCTGCTTTGTTGAAGGCCCATAATGTAGCAGCCAACGATTTCACCAAGGCTGCCTTCTATGCTCCCAACGCCAGGGCACATGAGGCCATGGCCAGGACCCTGCGCCTGGACGCCAAGACCCAGGTACAGAACCCCCTCTTCGATAACGTCGGCAACACGGGAACGGCTTTTGCCCTGATGACTCTGGTCGGCGCTCTTGAGGAAGCCAAGGCAGGAGATCGAATTCTGTTGGCTAGCTATGGAGACGGCGCTGATGCCCATATTATCCGCGTGGCGGAGGGGATAGAGAAGGTAAAGGACAGGAGAGGCATAAAGAAGTATCTCCAGTCCAAGCTCATGCTGGCAAACTACGGCAAGTATGTCACGTTCAGGAACCTGATGAAATTTGAAGAGACCCCCATGACCAGGCCCAGGACTTCCCTGCCCGCAATGTGGAGAGACCGCAACTGGGTCTACCGGTGTCACGGGCATAAGTGCCAGCAGTGCGGCAAGACTCAATTCCCTCCGCAGAAGCGATGCATGTATTGTCAGGCCGACGAGAAATTCCTTCAGGAGGTGCCATTGTCTGACAGGAAAGGCGTCCTCTTTACCTATAGCATGGACGAGAGGGCGGCGGTGGTAGACCCCCCCAATGTCCTGGCGGCTGTCAACCTTGACGGGGGCGTCAGAATCTTCAGCCAGATGACGGACAGGGACGTAAACAATGTAAAAGTAGGCATGCCGATGGAATTGACCTTCAGGCGGATTCACGATGCCTTGGGCGTCCACAACTATTTCTGGAAATGCCGCCCGGTAAGGGAATAGAAAAGGAGGAGACATGGCAGAGGGTATAAAGGACAAAGTAGCCATCGTTGGCATGGGATGCACCCGCTTCGGAGAGAGGTGGGATGCTGATATAAAGGACCTGATAGCCGAAGCCACCTATGAGGCCTGCGCCGATGCCGGGGTGGAGATCAAGGATATTCAGGCTATATGGCTGGGGACTCAATGGGGGTCTCAGTTAGCAGAAGGTGGCGTGGTTACCGGGACGCTCCTTTCCAGCGCCCTTCAGACTCAGTATGTACCGGTGACCAGGGTAGAGAATGCCTGTGGCACCGGAGCGGAGTCCCTCAGAGGAGCTACTTACGCTCTGGCGGCCAAAGCCAGTGACCTGGTGCTGGCTGTGGGCGTGGAGAAAGTGAAGGACATGGGGTTTGGAGGCCTACCTTCAGTGTGGATCGGGAGGTGGGAACCTGTATATGGAGCTTTTGGTACTGGCCCAGGCAGATACGCCATGGCAGCCACTGCCTACTTCGCCAAATATGGCCTCACCCCAGAGCAAGGGAAGAAAATCCTGGCTGAAATCTCGGTCAAGAGCCACTACTATGGGGCCCGAAACCCTAAGGCCCACCTCAGGAGGGAGGTAACCATAGAGCAGGTAATGAATGCCCCCATGATTGCCTGGCCTCTCGGCCTTTTCGATTGCTGCGGGGTAACAGACGGCGCTTCGGCAGCTATTCTCTGCCGCACCGAGGATGCCAAGAAGTACCGCAAAGACTATGTCCCCATCAAGGGGTTTGGCATAGCGGCCAGCCCGGGGTGGGGGAAGGAGAGGATAGACTACGACTTCACCTACTGGGATGCTACGCAGGCGGCCGCTCGGTATGCCTATGCCGAGGCCGGTATTAAGAATCCTCGCAAAGAGCTGGATATGGTGGAATTGCATGACTGCTTCTCTATTGCTGAGCTGATTGCCACTGAGTCGCTCTTCCTTTGCGATCAGGGTAAGTTCAAGGAGCAGATGACCGATAAGCGGGCCTACTATCATGATGGAGAGATGCCGGTCAACATAAGCGGGGGACTTAAGTCCTTTGGCCATCCCATAGGCGCTAGCGGCTGCCGCGAGGTCTATGAGATATACAAGCAGATTCAGGGGAAGGCCGATGAGCCGTCGCGTCAGATGAAAGACGTGAAGCTGGGATTGGCCCACAATCAGGGGGGACATCCGGGCAAGTTCGTCTGCGGTGTTACCGTAGTAGGTGCCCCCTAGAATATCAGCCTATCCAGCAGCATGGATGCAAGGTTAGACTAAGTGGCCGATGTCCAGCCCTTCCGCGGTCTTCGCTACAACGTTGAGCGGGTAAAGGATATTTCGTCGGTCATCTGTCCTCCCTATGACATCATTTCCCCGCCAGAACAGCGGTCCTGTTATCAGCGAAGCCCGTATAACATAGTCAGGGTTGAGCTTGGGGAGGACTGTCCCTCGGATTCTCCGCAGAGCAACAGGTACACCCGGGCGGCTGACATCTTCAGGAACTGGCTGGAAGAGGACGTTTTGCTTCGTGAGCCGGTGCCGGCTTTCTACGTTTTCCAGCATCGCTTCATACAGCAAGGTTACCTCAGAAGCCGCTGGGGGCTGGCGGCTCGCGTCCGGCTGCCAGACCAGCCCGCTGCTGGGGCTCGTATGCATGAAACAACCCTGGAATCACGGGTTAAGGATCGCCTCAATTTGCTGCGTTCTTGCCGCGTCAATGTTAGCCCTATCCTGGGGATCGTCCGCCAGGGCCAACAGGGGCTGGCACCCCTCCTGCACCAAGTCGTCGGAGAAGAGGCAGACCTGAGCGCTGTAGATCACCAGGGACTAATTCACCACATGTGGGTTATCACCGATCCCTCAAGCATAGCCGGGATATCTGCTTTTTGTGCTGATAAGGTCCTCTATATCGCCGATGGACACCATCGCTATGAGACAGCCCTGGCTTACCAGAGAGAACAACAAGCTGTTTCCCCCCGTTCCACCGGAGAGGAGGCTTCCAATTTCGTGATGGTGACCATAGTCGATGCCGGAGATCCGGGGTTGCTGGCCCTCCCGGCCCATCGCCTGTTGCGTGGGGCGCGAACCAAAAGGCTGGCGGACTTGAGAGCAAAACTGGGCTCCCTTTTTGACCAGGAGTACCTCGATCCTGCCGGTGCCACTCTGGCTGAAACAGTGGAATGGTGGTTGGACGCCCTGGCAAAGCGCGGCAAGGAAGGGGCGGCTATAGGGGTCTATGGTCTGGATGGCAAGCGTTTGCGTTTGCTGGTACCCCGGGAAAGGGCAAAGCTGGACGAGATGCTGCCCCAGGAGCGGAGCCAGGAATGGAGGAATCTGGACGTCGCCATCCTTCACTGGATAATTTTACGCCGGATAATGGGTGTGGATACGCCGCAGAAGGAGGAGAAACGCCTGGCGTACACCGAGAATGAGATGGAGGCCATCAGCCGCGTCGATTCCGGCGAGTATCAGTTGGCTTTCTTGATGAACCCCATTCCCGTTTCCAGCGTCTTGGCCATAGCTGACGCAGGAGATAGGATGCCCTCGAAATCCACCTACTTCTATCCCAAGCTGCCCACCGGTCTGGTAATGTATCCGCTATGGGACGAAGAAAAGAGGAACTCGACCGGGTAGAGTGCCCGACGTCGGGCACTCTACCCCTGATAGTCAAACAGCAGGTGTCATTTAGGGAAACTCAGCTTTGAAGAAATCAAGAGCAAAGATGAAGATCGGGGTCTTAGCTCTGCAGGGCGCTTTCGTAGAGCATGCCAGGATTTTGCAGCAACTAGATGTAGAGGCTTCCCTCGTCCGTTTGCCGAAGGAACTGGATGGCCTGGATGGCCTTATTATCCCCGGCGGAGAAAGCACCACCATCAGCCGGTTGATGGCGGACTTCCACCTGATGCAGCCACTGATGGACCTGGCTCAGG
>JBGOXA010000113.1:0-5919 GCA_041478915.1 Dehalococcoidia bacterium | reverse complement strand
CGAGGAAAACTTCATAGCCATTAGCGGGGGCTTTCTTGAGGTGCTCGACAACAGGGTGGTCATCCTGGCTGATGCGGCTGAGCGGGCTGAGGATATTGACCTGGCCCGCGCCACAGCAGCCAAAGAACGCGCTCAACAAGGGCTCAAATCTAGTGTAAGTGAGGTCGATCATGCCCGGGCTGAGGCCGCTCTGCGCCGCTCTCTAGCTCGTCTCAAGGTTGCTGAGCGAAGAAGAAGAAAGGAGAAAAGGATACCCTAGCGGTATTCTACAGCTAGACTATCTCTAGCTGGACTCGAACACCTTCTCTTATCGCCGCTATTCTTAGCAGAGTGCGCATTGCCTGAGCAACCCTACCCTGCTTGCCGATAACCCTGCCTCTGTCCTCAGGAGCAACTTGTAGCTTAAGAATAGTGCCATCCGAGTTGGTTTCCTCGCTAACCACTACCGCATCAGGCATAGTTACAATCGACTTAGCGATATACTCTACAAGCCCTTTCATGTTACCCCCCATCTGTGGCTACCTCTTTTTCTGCCTTGAACTTCTCTGTAATCCCCAGCTTTGAAAGCAACCTAGCCACCGCCTCCGTCGGCTGAGCACCGTGCCGAAGCCAGTTGAGGGCCTTTTCCTCCTCAATCACTACGGTCTCAGGCTCAGTCAAAGGATCGTAAAGCCCAATTTTCTCAATATAGGCACCATCCCGAGGGGCACGAGAGTCTGTCACTACTACTCGATAACTCGGCCTGTTCTTCGCCCCCACCCGTCGTAATCTTATTTTTACCATTGTTTCACCCGTTAGGTTATTATCAGTCGTAATTCACAAATTGTCAACCGCACCGGTATCAGCCACCAGACCGCAAAAGCTCGTTTAGCCCATTTTGCCACGGCGCTGCTACCTGCTCCACCGTGACATCGATCAGTCCTTCAACGACCAGCCTCTTGCCCTTTACCACTCCCAACTTCCTGAGTGCCACCCCCTGGCTAGTAGCCTCCTGTTGCAACGCAGTCTCTTTATCCGGTGGAACTGACACTATGACCCTCGACTGAAGTTCACCAAAGAGGGCTGCGTCTCTCCTCCCCTGGATTTCCCAGCCGCCTTTGAAACCAATATTCCCGGCAATGCAGCATTCGGCCAGGGCGACCAGCAAGCCGCCATCGGAGCAGTCATGGGTAGATTTGACGATGCCCTGCTGGATTAGAGAGAGACAGCACCGCTGCACCCTTCTCTCCAGTTCCAGGTCAATGGAGGGCCTTCCTGCCACCAGCCCATGCATAGCCTCAAGGTACTCGCTTCCAGCAAGTCCTCCATCGCCCTGGCTTCCCAGCAGGAATACCAAGTCATCTTCATCCTTAAAGCTGGCGGTGCAGTGTTTCCGTGCGTCCTCCAGCAATCCCAGCATTCCTACTACTGGGGTGGGATAAACGGCTTGGCCCTTCGTCTCATTATAAAGGCTGACATTGCCACTGATAACCGGAACCCCCAGTTTGCGGCAGGCAGCAGCCATCCCCCTGATGCACTCCTTAAGCTGGTAGTAGACGTCCCTTTTGTCTGGATCGCCGAAATTCAGGCAGTTGGTCATCGCTACAGGCTTGCCTCCCGCACAGACCACGTTGCGCGCCGCCTCGGCTACAGCAATGGCTCCCCCGCGATACGGATCGAGATAGCAGTATCGCCCGTTCCCATCGTTGCTCAAGGCGATGGCCTTCTTGGTACCCTTCACCCGTAGCACCGCAGCGTCACTGCCAGGGAGAACCACGGTGTTATTCTGCACCTGGTGGTCGTACTGGCGATAGACCCAGTGCTTGCTGGCAATATTGGGGGATGCCAGCAGTCTCAGGAGGGCCGCCTGACATTCCTGTGGAGAGAGATCGGGAATGGCGCTCAGGTCGAAGTCCTGAAGTTGCTTTAACCACGCTGGCTTTCGGCAGGAAATACGGTAAAGGGGAGGATCAGTCAACAGCTTTACCGGGGCCTCGGCAACGGTCTTATCCCCTTCTCTGATCCTAGCTATGCCATCATCCGTCACGTAACCGATGATGTCGGAGGGTAGCTCCCAACGTTGGAAATGTTTCCTTACCTTGTCCTCGCAGCCTTTCTTCACCACCACCAGCATCCGTTCCTGGGATTCGGAAAGCATCACCTCATAAGGCGTCATCCCCTGCTCACGGCGGGGGACCTTACTTATGTCAATGTCTACCCCACTGTCACCCTTGGCAGCGCTCTCCACGACAGAGCTGGTGAGCCCTGCTGCTCCCAGGTCTTGCATCCCCACAATCCAGTCGGTTTCTGCCAGTTCCACGCAGGCCTCGATAAGCAGCTTCTCCAGAAAAGGGTTGCCAACCTGAACTGTCGGGCGTAGCTCTCGTTCCTCCTCGAAGGTGCGCGAGGCCAGCCCGGAGGCACCGTGAAGCCCGTCCCGACCGGTGTCTGCTCCCACCAGCAGTATTATGTTGCCAGCCCCACTGGCCATGGACTTGACCAGCTTCCCACTCCTGGCAATTCCGACGCACATGGCGTTAACCAGCGGGTTATCGGAGTAGCAAGGGGAGAAGAAGATCTCGCCGCCAACATCAGGGATGCCCAGGCAGTTGCCATACGAACCAATGCCGGCCACTACGCCGCCAAAAAAGTAGCGATTGCGGGGTTCTTTCAGCAGCCCAAATCTCAAGGAATTGAGGAGAGCGATCGGCCTGGCCCCCATGGTGAAGATATCCCTCACAATTCCGCCAACGCCGGTAGCCGCTCCCTGGAAAGGCTCAATGGCTGACGGGTGATTATGCGACTCCATCTTCATCACCACGCATAGCCCGTCGCCGATGTCCACTGCACCGGCGTTCTCTTCGCCAGCCTTGGTCAACACCCTTTTGCTTTTGGTGGGGAATCGCTTGAGCAGCAGCTTGGAGTGCTTGTAGCCACAGTGTTCGCTCCATAGAGAGCCAAACATCCCCAGTTCTACCTCGCTGGGCTCCCTCCCCAACCTCTCAACTATAAGCTGATACTCTGATTCGCTTAGAGCGACTTCGTCCAGGGCTTCTTTAGAGAAAGGCATGCGGTTTCCTTCCTGAATTCACGGTTACAGGCTCGGAAGGTTCACTGGTGAAAGAAGTACAACAGTCTTTGCACCGATCCCTTTCGTGCTTTCTTGCCGAAATCAGCGAAACGAGATTCTGATCCTTCCGTAAGGAAGGAGAAGGGTCTCTGCTTACTTTTGTGACAAGGAATTATTGCAGCTAAGCACTCGTTTGAAGAGAGAGGTTGGGAGATGGGTTTGTCTCTATCCCTGGCGCTCCGTCCCGCTGCTTTCGGTCACGGGTACCTTACTGACACCTCCTCGCCACTTCCTTGTCTCCCAGACTACCAGCAACTGGCTGGCGATGAAGATGGAACTATAGGTTCCAGCCACAATCCCGATCAAGAGAGCCACCAGAAAGGTTTCAATAGGGCCACCGACGAAGGCATAGACAACCAGCACCGCCAGGACTGTAGTTATGGAGGTATTTAGTGAGCGGGTTATGGTTCCCGCGACGGCATGGTTGGCAATGGTGCTAATATCAGCGCCGATGAGCCTCGTCACATTCTCCCGGACGCGGTCCAGCACCACAATGGTATCATTGATGCTGTAGCCGATAATAGCCAGCATAGCGGTAATAAACATGGGGTCAATCTCCCAGTCCAGAGTCCTCCCAAGGAAGGAAAAGACCCCCAGGACCATCGAAATGTTAAACAGCAGGGCGATGATAGCGCAGGTGCCATAGCGGACCGGGCTGGGCATCTTGCGGAAGGCCCAGATCATGTAGACCAGCATAGCGGCCATCGCCACACCGACAGCAATAGCGGCGTTGCGCGCCGTCTTAGAGGCCACTATGGCATCAACAAACATGAACTCCTTCAGCTGCCCAATTTCCTGTAATCCACTCTTCAGCTTCTCCTGCTCATCCACACTCAGCTTTGTGGTGCGGATGAGGAATGCCCTATCCGCCTCCGATACTCCTAGCTGCTGCACCTTTTCTGCAGCTTGACTGAATCCCAAGGCGGTCAATTTGTCTTTCACCTGGCCGATGGTCAGTGTCCCGTCCACTTGTCCAATTTCCGCTAACCCATTTTTTACATTTTCCTGATCAGCCTGGCTCAGGGCCGGATCCAGGTTTACGGTGGGGATAGAGAATTGCCCTCCCGCTTCTGGCGGCACCTTTTCGGCAACTTGAGGGAATCCTAAGTCGGTTAGCTTCTGCTTCACCTGATCGAGGGTGAGTGTCTCCCCCTCCTTCGGCGCAAGGGTTACCGGCGGCACAAGGGTGGCTGACATACCCCCTTTGAAGTCCATCCCCAGCTTTAGCCCGCCGGGGACCAGTATCGAGATAAGACCGGCAACAACCAGTATGGCCGAAGCCAGCAGAAACCAGTGTCTCTTGCTTACAAAGTCAAGCATCTTTTGCTTCCACTCCGAACCGACTCAACTTTTTTTCGGCCCCGGCACCAGTAAAGAAAATCAGAAGGCTTCGAGTGACGGTGAGGGCGGTGAACATGCTGACTGCCACGCCAAAAAACAGAGTTGTAGCGAAGCCCCTCACCGCAGTGCTGGCCACCACGCTGCCGCCGAACCAGTAAAGGATGCCGCAGGCGATGAAAGTGGTCACGTTGCTGTCCCGGATAGCTGGCCAGGCGCGACTGAACCCGGATTCAACGGCTGCCCTTAGAGTGCGTCCCGACCGCAGTTCCTCCTTTAACCGCTCGAAGATGAGCACATTGGCATCTACCGCCATACCCAGCGATACAATGAAGCCAGCCACCCCAGCCAGGCTCATGGTCACTCCTAACACCTTATAAATAGCTAGCACCAGGATGGCGTAGATCACCAAGGCCAGGGTAGCAACCACGCCGAGTAGACGGTAGTAGAGAATCATAAACAACGCCACCACCGCCAACCCGATTAACCCAGCCATAACAGACCGATGAATGAAGTCCTTTCCCAGGGTAGCCGATATGACGTCGGGTCCATAGCTTAGCTTAAGGGACACGGGGAACGCGGAGTTCAGCTTAGACACCAACTGTTTTGCCTCAGACTGGGTGAAGTTTCCGGTGATACTAGCTGTATCCCCGTACTCCCCAGTCATATCGGAGGGGTATACTTGAGGAGATGAAATGAGAATATTGTCCAGGAAGATGCCGAGCGCTCTCTGGGGGGTACTGTAATCTCCTCTATCGCGGAGGCGCTTAGTAATCTGGCCAAATAGATCTGCGCCTTCCTTATTCCATTTAATGCCAACCTCGAACCCACTGATATTACCGAGTGTGTCCCTACTGTATTGCAAACTGGCATTCGTCAGGTATTGATTGCCATTGAGTGCCTTAACGTCACTACCAACTGTTCCCACGGCAGGCATCCAGGAGAGTGCTGTCTTGTCCAGTTGTCCTGCATCTACCGGGTTGCCGTTCTGGTCTACATACTTCAGGCCTTCGTCACCCTTCTTCAAGAAGACAATAGGCTGGCCGTTTGCGTCACCAAATATGCGGTTAGCGTCTTGCAGTGTGGCGTCACTCGTGTCGAAGAAGCTAGTGCGGCCGGTGTTGTTGAGATAGTCGCCCAGAGAGACCGTGCTGCTGCCATTCATCTCTACCTGTCTGAACTCAAGCCAGCCCGGTTTGAATATGTATTCCTGGGCTTTTTCGACATCAGTCACACCGGGCAACTGTACTGCGATGCGGTAACCTTCCTGTTTCTGGATGACTGGCTCAAAAACCCCGTATTCGTCAATACGCCTTCGAATCAAATCGACGGTCGAATCGAAAGATTCGTCTTTGTTTTCTGTGCCTTCCGGAAATTCAGCCTGGTAAACAATGTAAGTCCCACCTTTAAGATCTAATCCCAGCCGGAGCCCCATGTTTTCATTCTTTCTGTGAAGACTGGAGCTACCGCTG
>JBGOXA010000174.1:0-4534 GCA_041478915.1 Dehalococcoidia bacterium | reverse complement strand
CAGGGCAGGTTGAGCTTACGAAAGGCATGCCGCGGCTGCATGACCCAAATGGTGGCCAGCCGTGAGCTATTGAACTATGCCCTCAAGCGGTGGCCGGAAGGTACGCCCATTAGCATGGGGGACATTCTGAGTATTTCCGACTACGCCCCTGCCATAAGTGTCCTGTCTGGGCTATATATAAAAAATCTTAAAGACCTGAACAAAGCGCTTTCGTATGGGGAAGCACAGCTAGCCAAACTCTTTCAGACAAGTTACTCAGGTACGGGAAGAGCAATAGATTTCGAAAGCATGGTCTTGCACGCCGGATCAGTTCTGCTACTCGTCATGGGGGTAGCTGAGATGCTGAAGATTTCCTGTTACGGCTTCCTCAGCGCTGCAAACCAGGCACTCGATCAACTGGAACAGTTCCCTCCAGCCACTCTGGCTGGAGGATGGGCATCCATCGAAAAGGGTAAACCGGTCATAGCCTTTGTCGGCGATGATTTCTTGTCGGCATGGTGCGCCATAGATTACGCCAAACAGAACGGCTTGACGGAGCAGATTGAAATATGTGGCATAGGTGCGGCAGGCGACGACATAGCCAGGTTCTACGAAAGGTGTCGTATTGTTGCCCCAATGGTAAGGGCAGCAAAGGCAATCCGGAATGGCGTATTTGATGTGGTAGTCATCAGCCCAGGCTGCTTGCCCTTGGACCTTGTATCTGAGGCAGCGCGGGTGGAAAGCAAGGCTATATGGGTAGGTCATCATGCAGTCCATGACCTGACCGACAGCACTGACGAGCCAGTTGACAAAATAGTCAATGCCTTAGCGGCTGGCGAGAAGGCAGCCTGGATCAGGGACGTAGAGAAGGCAGGGGAAGTGGCAGTAAAGCTAGCCCAAAAGGTAAAGAGGCAGGGCAACTATACCATCTCTGAGGACGAAGCCACCAAACAGGCCAAGAACCATCAAACGGACTGTGATATCTGTTCTTTAGTCTGTCCTGTCGGCCTGCCCGTATCTAAGGCAGTAAGACAGCTCGCTAAAGGCAACTGGGATGGTTTCTTTGAGGTGGAGAAGGGTTGTAATTTCTGTGGTGCCTGCGAGGACGCTTGTCCGAGTAAAGTTCAACTGCGCGATATCATAGTGGCTGCTGAGAGAAAGCAGGCCAGCGCCGACAAATTCATAATGAGGGCCGGGAGAGGGCCAATATCGATTACCGAGCTGCTGCAATCGGCTTTTGCTGTGGGCTGGGGCAGTATCCCTGCTATGGTTACTATCTTTGGCTGTGGCGATGCCCGCCAAGAAGAGATTGCCTGGATAGCCAACGAATTACTCAGCGGCGGCTGCATGGTCTTCGTCGCAGGATGCGCCGGAGCCGAGGTGGCTCGCTCCTTCAGCGCAACGAAAGGGAAATATCTCTTTCAGCAATATCCGGCTACTTGTGCAGCAAGGAATATAGTGAACTGTGGTAGCTGCTCTGCCATTTGCCATTCAGTTCCCATGTACCTCATGCTCCGCCCTTCTGGTGGCATTCACCTCTATGGCAATATACCGCCGCTGGGAGACTCCATCAATCTTGGTGGGGCACAGTCAATTATCGTGTGGGGGTCTCTACCGGATAGGATGTACGCTGTGGCAGCCGCATGGGCTCGTCTGGGCTCAACAGTGATAGTGGGCCCGGCTTCATCCCTGGGATGGAACCGCTACCTGGTTGGTAACAGGTATGACCGAAGCAAGTGGTGGGTCCATCACGGAGAGACAGGTAAGAGACGAGAGGTTGAACCTGTGCCAGAGCATCTCATGATGCTGGTGGAAACCAAAGAGGAAGCACTAACCATGCTAGCAAGGTCTGTCTTAACCGTAAAGGATTACAGAGAGAGCCGGGCTACTCACCTCGAGGTTCTGATCGACTATTACCAGCGTTTCTATAACCAACTGCCTGAAGATTGGCACCTCCTCGTCAGATCAGATTTCGAGCTGCCGCCGAGACACAGAAGGCACATGGTCAGTCTACTGGCAGCACAGAACGGCTGGGAAACAGAAGGAATGAAGATCAAGAAAGCCAAGCACCGGGATGGTAGGCTTATGACCCTGTCAGAGCTCGCTGCCAGTTATGGCATGGAACAAGGCATTTACAGCACTGGGCTTCGTAGCCAGTTGCCACTACGTCTGAGAGGGGTGGCCGAGAAGTAAAGCTTTCTAGCCGAAGGTGAAGATAACAAGGAAGTCACCCGCCCCAGAAAGCGGGGCGACTTCGGACGAAGAAGGATGGGCTGATGGCAGATAGCAGCAAAACAATCAACGCAGAGGGTAGTCATATGGCCATTCCAGAGGAAGAAGCAGTAACCAAACTCCCACCAGGAAGGATATTTCAGTTGCCGACTGATCTCGACCACCTGTGGGACGGGCTGGACGACATCGGATTGGGCCTGAGATGGTTGAGCGAGGTCAAAAAGGCTGACATGCACATCGAGTTGGGCGGGCCGAAGTGGGACTACAAGATGTTTTCCATCTTCTACATTGAGGAAGACCCGGAGAAGGTGAAAGACGGTGAAGTGAAACTGATCGGGCCTGATATACCCGAAGTTAAGCCCGGCACTTCTTTGCCCGGCGGGTTTACCATAAGGATCTACGGCAAGGAATTGACTCAAGCGCACCAGGGCTATGTAGCGAGGCAGATAGGAACGGCGCTTCAGGGGATAGAGGGGTTCATGCTTTTCGGTCAGCCGGATGGTCTGTGGATACGAATCAATAAGGAAGTAGCTGACAGGCTTACCTTTGCCAAGATATCACAATTCTGTTATGCCACTGCCAAGACGCTTATCCCGCAGGTAGACGCGGTGGCATTTTTCTGGGCTGTAGGGGCTCCTGAGGTCGGTGGCCTTGAACTGATAGACCCGCTGGTGGAATGGGCAAAGGGGAAATTCAAAATCATAAGCGCCAAGGAACTCTTTGACGATGAGGACGTAGACACATTCTACGGCTGCACGATATGCAAGTCCTTGGCTCCAAATCACGCCTGTGTTCTCACACCTAGCTCGCTGCCTTACTGTGGCATTATAGGCTATGATTCAGCCAAGGTGACAGCAGAGGTGGACCCGGAGGGCTATGTTTTCACCATCCCCAAAGGTGAGTGTCTGGACCATGAGACGGGGCACTACAGCGGAGTGGACGAGGCAATATGGGAAAGGTGTAACCATCTGGTAAAGCGTGTGCATATTTACAGTAGCATAAGGTATCCAACCACCAATTGCGGCTGCTTCGAGGCGGCATCCTTCTACATACCGGAAGTAGATGGCATCGGTCTGGCTATGCGGCGCTATACCAAGATGACGCCTCTGGGTATTAAGTTCTCTACCCTGGCAGGTCAGATTTCCGGAGGGTCGCAGAACCACGGGTTCAAAGGGCTTTCCATCGCCGGTATGGCCAGCAAGAATTTCCTCCGAGGCGATGGCGGTTGGAACCGCATAGTTTGGATGCCTGCCGAATTAAAGCGGGAGATAGCAGACGTCATCCCAGAAGAGGTCTATGACAAGATTGTTACCGAAGAGGAAACTACAGACCCACTGGAGCTGAAGGAGTTGCTTGTGAAGAAAGGGCATCCAATAGTAAAGATGTTCTGGAAAGACGGGCAAGTTCGGCCCCTGAAGCTGCCCCTCCCAGGGGAAGACTGGCCTGCGGACTGAACTCCACAAGATTGGGGGAACTATGGCAGAAAGAATGTGTGCTGTATGCCAAAAGAGGGAGGCACAATGGACATGCCATCAATGCAGCATCCCGTTGTGCGACGAGTGTGTCCGTGAGGTTCGCATCGAATCCACGAGACCAGGTCAAAGAATGATGGGTAGGATAACAAGCCCCATGAAGTCAGCAGTGCAAAAATTGAAAGTATGTGAGAAATGCATGAAGGAGACCGAGTTCCTCGGATAATTGGCCCTGATTTCCATTTACCACACCCAAGGAGATTAGTAGTGGCAGACAAAAGGATCGCACATATCGGGCCCCATGAAGTTGACATCAGCGAGGTGGTACGTGACCCTCGCGGTATCGAGGATATAGTTACAGAAATACTGGAAAACGACTTCGTCGAGAGCCGCTATGCGCAGTTTGGAGCATGGTTAAACATTTTCCCCGATGCTGCAGACATAGCGGACTGGGACCACACTCTGCTCGAGAGATACCCGCCGCTGTACACCCAGCCCCAAGGGGTTTGCACCGATTGTGGTTCAGGGCCCTGCAATCTAAAGAAAGGCAAGGGGAAGTGCGGATTGGAGAAAGAGTCCTTCCAGGGCAGGCTGAGCTTGAGGAAGGCATGTCGTGGCTGTGTCAGCCAGATGGTGGCCAGCCGCGATATTCTGAACTACGCCCTCAAGGTATGGGGCAAGGACAAACCTGTCAGCATGGGCGAACTCCTGACCATGTCTGACCACTGCCCACCCATAGGCACCTTGAGTGGCATGTACGTGAAGAACCTGGCCGACTTGAACAGAGTACTCTCCTACGGAGAAGCGCAGCTAGCTAAGCTCCTCCAGGCAAGCTATTCAGGTACAGGGAT
>JBGOXA010000075.1:0-7173 GCA_041478915.1 Dehalococcoidia bacterium | reverse complement strand
CCTGTACAGCCTACCATGTGAGACTCGTGCGTAGTCGCTATTCTACCAGGTCGTAAATCTTCTTTCAATACTCCCCATAACTTTGAAGACGGCCTCAGGATGCTCGCCAGGAACTCTACATCCACAGTAACACCGCTGCTATCTGTAGTAGAATGATGCAGGATTTGTTTTTCACTAATCTTGACCTCTTTCGATGAATCTTTTGATGTCAACTGGGTCAGATCTTTCACCTGTCCTTCTTAGAAGGACAGGGCATCCCTTCTTTCCGGTTTCTCCCTCTTACTCTGGAAGGATACGCCCCCTCTTTTGCATAAAAATGTTAGATTGCCCTCCCGACAAGACCGATGGTCGGAAATCCCAGTATTTAGTATAATTACACCTGTGCCAACGTAGCTCAGAGGTAGAGCAGCGGTTTCGTAAACCGCCGGTCGTCGGTTCGACTCCGACCGTTGGCTCCACTCTTGTGCCTTACTCGCTTGGTTTTCATCTGCTGCTCTCCCTTTCTGTTTGCATTTTCAGGCCTTGTGTAGGCAGCCTGATTATCACGCCGCCATCAATCTTCCCTTTGATCTCCGTTTCACCTGGTAGCTAGAGCTAGGGACTACTCAGTCCCGGTTTGGCTTTGTTGCCCTTTGCCTCTCTTTTAGCCAACTTTAGCCGACATGTGTCTTACGTCATTCAGGTCTGCCAAGGCTCTGAGAGGTGGGGATGTGAAAGGTGGGGAGAGGGTCAGGAACTCAACGGGCTACGCATCGAGCTCCTGTTTGACGATTGCCTGCGAGTTTATAGGGCCCAGGCTTGAAACCCAGGGGTTGGAGAGACTCGGAGTGCTCGGGGAAATCACTCGCTCTCAATCTCAGCGGAGGAGTGGTTCGCTATCACTGTCAAGACTTACGTTGAGGACAATCGCAGCGACAAGCAATGCAAATCGAAGGGTAGACAGCGCGTAATCTCGCCCGGCCGGCTGTGGCAGGGATGAGGGCCAGTTACACTTCCTTTCATGCCGATCTTCGCCTCTGCATCAAGACTCTTATCCGTGCCATAAGCTCTGTGAGGCTGAAAGGGTTGACCACATAGTCGTCTGCCCCCAAGGTTTAGGCACCTGACTATGTGACTTGTGTTCCCTAGCACAGTGACAATAATGACAGGAATGTCGGAGAAGGAGTCGCCTTTTTCAACGCCTCAAAACCACTGATTCAGAAAAGTCCCAGAATCGGCTGCTCCAACCCTCACCATCTCTACGCCCTTTTCCCAGGTGGGGGCAGACTAGTTGGGGTTGGAGAGACAGTCTCTCCAACCCGAAAGAAACAGCCTCTGCGATATTAGGGTCATCCTCGATCACAAGGACCCGCATGATCGTCGGTCTCCTTCTTTCAATCCATGTTTTTCGTCGGGCAGAGACCTTCGGTGGCAACAAGAAGCTATTCGTGCCGCCTGCCTCTTTCTGGTTTTCCATATGTAGGCAGTCGTCTTGATGTTTTTCAGCCGTGAATCTATTTGGCTACTTCTTCATGGGCAAAACATGGACGCTGAAGTCAAAGTCGCGGGTTTGGCAGATGGCTGCCGCCCCGGTTTGTCCTGGCCAACTAGCCACGGCAGTAATCTTTATGTTGCCATCGGTGCCTGCTTCCTCAGATTCGGGCACGCGGATGATGATGGTAACCACCTTGGCTGGAGCATAGCCTCGATTGGGCACGGAGAGGCATACCATATCCGTGGGGATGTCCTGTATCGGCTCAGGAGACAATTGACTTGGCTCAACGTACAGATTCTCGGTGACGGTTATTGCCGACTCACCAGACTCAACCTCTATCTCCTGTAGTGGCGGAACAATCTTCACCTCCCAGTCACTCGGAGCTTGCGCTACCTCTAGAGCAATGTGGGTAGTCCGGTTGCCATCGACGTTGTAGAAATAAATCACTTCCTTTGTTTCTCCACCGGCAATAACCTGAAGGCTTGAGGCCCCACAGACGGAGGCCAGGTTATACCTGGCCGGCTCATTTGCTACCTGGTTGGCGGTTATGTTCACGGGCAAATCAGCCAACTGGACACCATCGCTTCCTAGATATGCCCGGTCCGCATTGTTGACCATTGGGTCAGGTGTCTCTGCCGCAGTTGGTGAGATAAGAACCTGCCCCAGAAGCCCGAGTGTTAAAGCCAATGCTAATAGCGTGACTTCGAGAAAGGCCCTTCTCATTATCGTCCTGCCTTTTGCCAGAACCCCGCTGTTGAGGTTCCTGTTTCTTATCGTTGGACTGCCTTCTTCCTTCAACAAGGAAGGCTAGATGGTGAAGTGCCTGTTTTGGCAGCTAACCAGGCTTGAGGAACATATATCCGATGTTAACCCTGGTAGCGATGAACCTTGGCTCCTTGGGGTCATCTCCCAGCTTCTGCCGTAGCCTGGTGATGTTGACTCTGAGGAGATGGTGCTCTCCGACATATTCCTCTCCCCATACCGCCTCCAGTATCTGGTCAGGAGTGAGCATTCGTCCTGCATTGCGAGCCAGATAGCAAAGTAGCCTGTATTCGGTAGCGGTCAGGTATACCTCCTCCCCTGCCAGACTCACCCTGTGCTGGGCAAAGTCGATTACGAGGTCATGCGAATGATATGCTGGCTCAGGACGTTCATCCCACAGCTTGCTGCGGCGCAGTACTGCCCTGACCCGAGCTGCTAATTCCGGGGAGGAGAAGGGTTTGGTGACGTAGTCGTCAGCGCCGCGATCCAGCCCCTCGATCTTTTCCTCGTCGTTGCTTCTGGCAGTGACCATCACTATAGGAACCTGCGAGAACTCTCGTATCCGCCGGCACACCAAGTACCCGTCCATACCTGGCATCATGACATCCAGCAACACCAGATCTGGGGTTTTCTGGCCGAATATGTCCAGTGCTGCTTTCCCGTCGCTGGCTCTGAACACCCTGTATCCCTCGAACTCCAGGATGCTCTGCATCAGGTTCAATATGTGCGCGTCATCATCAACCACCAGCACGGAGGTCTTCTGGTCTGCCATAGCTAGACCCTCATTTTCGCTTCTAGTGTGCAGTCTCATTAATAAGTTCCATTAACTGGCCCAGTCACCAGCATCTCGGTTGAAGCCACCATGCGGGGTGCTGTGCACCTGCAGTGGGAGCCGGTGTTGACCTGACACGCCGAAGCATTGCCTTCACCCGAGCCATAAGCTCGTCCACCCCAAAAGGCTTGGCCACATAATCATCGGCACCTACAGCAAACCCGTGTATGACATCATCGAGCTGACCCCTGGCGGTAAGCATTATGATGGGGACATTGGACAATTTGCGGACAGATTCACATACCTGGTACCCATTCAGGCCAGGCATCCTGATATCAAGAAGTACTAGTGACGGCTTCTCAGCATCAATAAGCCGCAACGCTGTTTCCCCATCGCTAGCGGTGGTGACATCGTAACCACCCAATTCCAGGAAGCGCCTTACGAGTTTCAATAATGCCTGGTCATCGTCAACAACCAGAATTGACAGTTTTTGGCTAGACGTAGATTCACCTCCTTCTGTCTTTCTGGAGCTCTGACCTCGCCCGCTGACTAGTAACTAGTGCTTAGTTGCACAATTATCTTAACTAATCTCTGGCTTCGAGGTAGCTTGGGGTGCCGGCCATGACTCTTACACAACTAAACATTAGGCCGCCACTAAGATTTTGTCCACGCCATCTCAGGGCTCTTCCTCTTCCAGTATCCAGTGTAAAACGTCAAGGTCACAACAGGCTCTCAAATAGTTGTTGATTCTTCTCAAATTGTTCACTATTACCTACAGAATCTGAAAAAGCTGCATAGGGTTTCAGGCCCGGTTCACACGTATAACCGCTGGCCACAAAGCCTCAGTCAGCAGAAGTTGGCCCTCGCTCAGTCCACAAGAACCCTTGTACTAAGCAAGCGGTCTGTGGAGGCAAAGGCAGAACTGCTTCTGCCCTTGGCAAAGACACTCTCGCCTCGTCAGACTGGCGAGGTGTTTTTGTGCACCACGCGGTGATTGAGGATCAATCAACTTCTTGAATTGCTTGATAGCAGGAAGATGTAACCAATGCCTGATCTAGTAGCAATGTACCGAGGGCTGCGGGGATTGTCCTTTATCTTCTTTCTGAGGCGGTTGATAGCCACTTGAAGCAGGTGGGTGTCACCGGCATATTGCAGTCCCCAAACTTCAGTCAGCAGCCGTTCCGGAGGGATCACTTTGCCAGCGTTACGAGCCAGTAGGCAGAGAAGCCTATAGTCCGTGGGAGTGAGCTTGACCTCTTCCCCAGCCAGCCTTACTGTGTGCTGCGCGACGTCTATACATAGCTCGCCTGAGGTCAAGGTAGCCTGTGGCATTTCCTCAGGGAACTTACTCCGGCGAAGCACTGCCTTTACTCTAGCCAACACTACATCAACACTAAAGGGTTTGACTACGTAATCCTGAGCACCGATCTCCAGCCCATGTATCACATCCTCAGACTGGGCCTTGGCAGTCAGCATTATGATCGGCACCTGCGAGAACTGGCGGACATGCTGACATACCTGCCAGCCATCCATACCAGGCATCAGGATATCAAGGAGGACCAGGTCAGGCTCCTCGTTCTCGATAAGCTGCAACGCCATCCTGCCACCAGCGGCTGTAGTGACCCGGTAGCCTTCCAATTGCAGATCGCATTTCATTAGCTTCAATATTCTCGGGTCATCATCGACCACCAGGATCGACGATTTTCGGGTAGGCATAGCTCATTCTTCTCTTTCTACGCTCAAGGAAGGGCTCGCCCCTGATGCGTCAAACATACGCTGCAATAATAACCTAAGAGCAAGGTTTCAAAGCTGCTCTTTGTAGCTGCCGAGGAATGCGGCTTCCACTGGGATGCCATACCCCGAAGATGTAGCCAATGCCTGATCTGCTGCTAATGTACTTGCCATCTCTGGCAGTATCGCCGATCTTCTTTCTCAAGCGGTTGACGGCGGTCTGAAGGACATGAGTATCGCCCCGGTATTCACCTCCCCACACTTGGGTCAGAAGATAGTCATGCGTCATAATACTGCCCGCATGGCGCGCCAGCAGGCTCAGGATTCGGTATTCAATGGGGGTAAGCGCAATCTCCTTTCCGCCTATCATGACCCGTCGACTGGCCAAATCTATGGATAGTTCCCCAAAGGTCAAGGTGGACTGTATCGTTTCCTGTCGGGCCTGGGTGCGGCGAAGCACTGCCTTTACTCTAGCCAGCGCTACATCAACACTAAAGGGTTTGACTATGTAACCGTCAGCACCGACCTCCAGCCCATGTATCTCATCCTCAGACTGGCCCCTGGCCGTCAGCATTATGATCGGCACCTGCGAGAACTGGCGGACCTGCTCACATACCTGCCAGCCATCCATTACAGGCATCATAATATCCAGGAGGACCAGGGCTGGCTTGCTATCCTCGACGAACTGCAGAGCTGTCTTGCCCTCGCTGGCGGTGATTACCCGATAACCTGCCAACCCCAGGCTGTCTCCCATGAGTTTCAATAGGGCCGGGTCATTGTCAACAACCAGGACCAGTGGCTTCTGTTCTTGCATGACTACACCTCCTTACCCTCATTGGCCCTTGTCGTTGTCCGTTTCCGCCACCAACGGCAGGGTGAATTTGAAGGTGCTTCCCTGTCCCGGTGCGCTCTCCACCCAGATACGCCCTCCATGGGCCTCTACTATGCGCTTGCAGATAGCTAGACCCAACCCGGCGCCGCTCGACTTGCCTCCCTCTGGCAAGGTTACCTGGTAGAAGCGCTCGAAGATTTTGACTTGCTCCTTGGAGCAATACCCACCCCCCTGATCCCGAACACTTATCACCAGCTCTCTCCTTGGCCTCGTAAGGCATAGCGTCTCGGTGCTTTGCAACGAATACTTTACAGCATTGCTCAGCAGCCTGTCTACCGTCTCACATGTTTCTGAACGAGCCCAGCCCCAGTGCATGGGCTGCGTTTTATTATTTCTGTGCTCATGCTAGAATAAGCAGGCGACCCAAGACGGCTGCAACGGAGAGAGAGGGCCTGAGATAACATGCACATCGGTGTCATTGTGGGTTCAGGTGTTTGGGTTATAGTGGTGTTTCTCCTTATGCTTCGCAACTGGCGAGTCTACAAGTTCAGGATTAACTTGTTGAGAAATGACTTCGATACATATACGAAGCTGCCCTCCATGAATAATATGGTGCTGAAGTTTTGGAAGCCGTTATCCTCATTTGTTAAGGAGGAGCGCGGACAAAACAACAATCACACAAATACTTAGCTTCTATTGCTTATTCCGGGTGAACTCCGAAGGGCAGAGGGAGAAGCACAGTCTGCCAGCACAACGGCGGATGATAGAGGCATTTGCTGCGATGCTGCCAAGTGATCTCATCTCATAACTGCTCATTCGACAGTGGAGGATCATGTGATGACAAAAAGACTAGCAGTAATTCCGGAGCAATGTTCCGGTTGCAGGATCTGCGAGCTGGTATGCGCCATCAAGCATTTCAGGGTGAACAACCCCAAGAAGGCTGCTATAAGGGTGATGATCACATATCCTCATCCTGTCATGAGGATGCCGATTGTGTGCAGCCAGTGCAGGTCGCCCATATGTGCACGGGTATGTCCGGCTGATGCCTTGCGGTCGGTCAACGGCGTTGTCCAAGTGGTCGAGGAGAATTGCGTTTCCTGCTACAAATGCCTGGAAGCCTGCCCTTTCGGAGCCATATACGCCCATCAAGACTGTGACCTGCCAATCAAGTGTGACATGTGCGGAGGGGACCCTGAATGCGTCAAGGAATGTCCGAAGGGGGCGCTCAGGCTCATACCGGAGGCCGCCCTGGGTGAATCCAAGCGCCTTAACAATGTCCTGAGCTACGCTCAGATGAAAGAAATTGAGTTCTATGAGAAGGGGGAAAAGAAGATCATCCGCTATGCTGAGATAGGAGAAGAGCTATGAACATAAAGAGCGGATACTTCAAGAAACACCTGCGTGTGGACCTAACAAAGGGCATCGCTGAGCGCCTTGACCTATCGGACGCCTTCATCGAAAAGTACATCGGCGGCGAAGAGCTGACGGACGAGGAGATGCGCGCAGGGCTCAAGATGGGGCTGCGCGCCGGGACGCTCGCCCCCGTGCTGTGCGGCTCGGCCACGCAGAATATCGGTATCCCCTACCTCTTAAAGTTCATGG
>JBGOXA010000199.1:0-4061 GCA_041478915.1 Dehalococcoidia bacterium | reverse complement strand
GTATATACGCTGGCCGCAGCCATCGTCCCTCAATTTGCAGACAAGCCGCGGGTATGGGCAGCAGCTACAGACAACGAACTGCTGAGCGATCTGGAGAGTAACGGCCTGGTCCTAAAGGGCAACTTCTACGTTGCCGGTATGAACGGTCTGCTTCTCTCGGTAGCTAAGGAAAAGAACATGAGAGGCATTTGCTTGCTGGGAGAGACGCCCCGCTACCTGAGTGACATTGGGAACCCGATAGCTTCTCAGTCTGTGATTGAGGTCCTTACCAGGTTATTGAACATCGAGATCGATATGACAGAGCTGGAGCAGATGGTCAAGGAAGCCCGTCAACAGATAGACGAAGCGATCAGGGAAAGCCGCCGTCAGTATATCGATCAATTCACTGTGCCTCTCTGGGAGCGCCCCCCAGAGGAAGAAAAGGGCTAGTTTACCCGGGGCATTTCGGTCTCCCCCTCTGAAACCCACCAGCATCACCAGTGACAAGAGAACCTTTTGTTTCTCCATAACTAAAGCCAGAGAATATCCTCGAGGGACTCTTTTCGTGTCAAAAGGCAAAGAAACGATTGATGTCGCATTCTGCTATGCCGAATCTTGATAAAGTGCACCGATACGCCTAGAATTGGCTAAATCACGTTAAACATTGAGAAAGGAGACTCCTTTGGAGTATTTCCTGAATGAACAGCAGAAAACGATAAAGAGCCTGGCTCGAAGAATCGCCGAGGAGCGCATATTGCCCGTGCGGGTAGAACTGGACGAGAAAGAAGAGTTCCCCTGGGAAATAATCAAGGCCTTGGCCGATGCTGACATGTTCAGGGTATTCATACCAGAAGAGTACGAAGGACTGGGAGGAGGGTGTTTCGACCTCTGCTTGGTAATAGAAGAGCTGTCTCGGGTCTGCGGGGGCATTGCCATCAGCTACGCTGCCGACGCTCTGGGATGCCTGCCCCTGATCCACCACGGCACTGAAGAGCAAAAGAAAAAGTATCTTCCTGATGTTGCCAGCGGCGCAAGGCTCACCGCCTTTGCTCTCACCGAATCAACCGCCGGCAGTGACGCCAGTAAAATAAGGACATCAGCCAGCCGGGAAGGCGACCACTATTTGCTAAATGGCACCAAACAATTTATCACCAACGGCGGCGAAGCAGAGATATACACCGTCATCGCCATGACTGATCCGGCCAAAGGTAGTCGGGGTTCCAGCGCCTTTGTAGTCGAGAAGAACACCCTTGGCTTCTCCTTTGGCAAGAAAGAAAAGAAGATGGGCATCCGCTCGTCCGCCACACGAGAGCTAGTCTTTCGAGACTGCCGAATACCGCAAGAGAACCTCATTGGTAGAGAGGGGCAAGGTTTTATCATCGCTGTGAGGATGATAGACCGATCCCGCCCAGGGGTCGCTGCACAAGCAGTGGGCATTGCCCAAGGGGCCCTGGAGGCGGCCGTGGACTATGCACGCCAACGTGTCCAGTTCGATCACCCCATCTCATCTTTTCAAGCTGTGCAACACATGCTGGCCAACATGGCCACTGAATTGGAAGCTGCCAGAGCCCTGGTCTACGCCGTAGCGAAAACAGTTGATAGCGGGGCAAAGGATTATGCAGAAGAGGCGGCTATGGCCAAGGTCTTTGCTTCCGATGTGGCCATGAAAGTGACTGAAGATGCAATGCAGATCTTCGGTGGCGTGGGTTATATGCGCGACTACCCGGTGGAGAAGATGATGCGAGATGCCAAGATCACTCAAATATATGAGGGCACCAATCAGGTCTTGAGGAACGCCATCGCCCTGGAAGTCCTGAAGAGAAAGGCCAGGCGAGAATGAAGGTAGTGGTCTGCATAAAACAAGTGCCGGAGACGCCGACGCTCGAAATTGACCCGCAAACCAATACCTTGATCAGAGCCAGGGGTAAGATGATCATCAACCCCTTCGACATGTACGCCCTGGAAGAGGGTATCCGACTTAAGGAGCAATACGGTGGCCAGGCCACTGCTATCAGCATGGGACCGCCCGAAGCCCAGGAGGCACTAAGGGAAGCGATTGCCTTTGGCATAGACAATGCCATTATTCTCAGCGACCCCATCCTTGACGGTTGCGACACTCTGGCTACCTCCTACGTTCTGGCTAAAGCCATCAACAAGCTAGGGCAGCCAGATATCATAATCTGTGGCAGGCAGACAACGGACGGAGATACCGGGCAGGTAGCTCCACAGCTTGCTGAGTGGCTAGGCCTGCCTTTTGCCTCCTACGTGAGTAAGATCGAAGAAGTAAGAGAGGGGCGGATGAGGCTACAGCGGATGGTCGAAAGTGGACATCAGGTTATAGAGATGCCGCTACCTGCAGTAATCAGCGTAGTGAAAGAAATAAATCTACCCCGTCTACCATCCCTCCGCGGGCTGATGCAGTCGAAGAAAGCCCCAATACCAACCTGGTCTGCTCGGGATTTGGCTGTAGATGCCAGCAAGGTCGGATTGGCTGGGTCTGCCACCAAGGTGAAGATGGTTTTCTTTCCTCAGAGGGAGGGAGGGAGCGAACTCCTCCAAGGTAGCCCAGAGAGCCAGGTCGACCAGCTACTGGAGAAACTGAGAGAGGCCAAGGTAATCTGAAAAACTCAGCACCGAAGCTTAAGTACCAAACCGAGTTATGAAGTCCGAAGTCTGGATATTCGCTGAACAGCAAGATAGCAAGATAAAGAGCGTGGCCTATGAGCTGGTATCGGAGGGCCGAAAGCTAGCCAACGGCCTGGAAGCGGCGCTGTGTGCGGTATGTCTGGGACACCAGGTCCAAGGGATAGAGCAACTTATTCCTTACGGGGCTGACACGGTCCATCTGCTGGATGACCATGCGTTAGCCGATCATGACGAGGACATATATACCAGGACACTTGCTGATTTAGTGCGCCGGTATAAGCCGGAGATAATTCTTGCCGGGGCTACTTCGCTGGGCCAATCGTTTATCCCCAGAGTAGCCGCTTTATTGCAGACTGGGCTGGCTGCCAATTGCACCAGTCTCGAAATTGATGCGGAGAGCAAAATCCTGCTACAAACGCGCCCCGCTTACGGTGGCAGTCTGATGGCAACGGTGGTTTGCCCTGAGAAAAGGCCTCAGATGTGCACTATTCGTCCCCATGTCTTTAAGCGGGGCAGAGCGGATGAATCGCGCCAGGGACAGATAGTGCACGTGGACTTCGATAAGCGTTCGGTCACTTCGAGAACCAAAGTGCTCCAGATACTTAACGACTTGACCGGGAAGGTCAAGCTTGAAGAGGCTGACATCATCGTCTGCGGCGGTCGTGGGCTGGGAGCAGCAGAGAACTTCCGAATAGTAACCGAACTGGCGGAAGTCCTTGGTGCTGCGCTGGGTTCGTCGCGTCCTCCGGTGGACGATGGGTGGATCCCTTATTCACATCAGATTGGGCAGACAGGTAAGACCGTCTCTCCCAAGGTCTATTTTGCCTGTGGTATCTCCGGAGCGCCGCAGCACCTGGCAGGGATGCAAACCTCTGATGTTGTCGTGGCTATAAACGAGGACCCCAGAGCACCTATCTTTGAAGTGGCTACTTACGGTATTGTGGGAGACCTGTTCAAGGTGGTACCCCTGCTGATAACCAAGCTGAGACAGGCTCGCGCCTAGTGGAGGTGGTGGGTTTCGCTATGCTACACCCACCCTACGCTTGCTCGCGCCTAGCGGTTAGTTGCAATGATTCCCGTCACCAAAGTGAGCAAAGACCTTTCGCTTCGCTCAGGGTGACAACATAGGTGTGTCATTCTGAGCGTAGCGAAGAATCTCGTTTCGCCAATTCGGGTAAGAAAGCACTAGTCCAGGGATTCGTATTCTTTTCTGGCCGTAGCCGGTAGTGTTCTCCAACTTTCCAGAAATTCACGCTCCCCCTGCTGGAAGATCGGGTTCTTGAAAACCATCTGCCAGCAGGAAGGTGGAACGGTCAAGACGTCAGCGCCAGCCATGACAGCCTCTATCAGGTAATCGGGATTTCGCACTGAGGCGACCAGCAACTTGGTGGGGCTTTCCATGGCATCTATGGCTTCCCTGAGCTGCCAGATGGCTT
>JBGOXA010000271.1:0-3085 GCA_041478915.1 Dehalococcoidia bacterium | reverse complement strand
GCTTAGCTGAAGCTGACAAGGAGATTAGCATCGAGACAACTGCTGGCATCAGGAGAGTAAAGCCGGAGGCTGACGGTCGATTCGAGGTGAGTATGGGGATGCCCAGGTTCGGTGCTGAGGAAATCCCGGTAGCGATATCGGTTGACAGATCACCTATACTGGACTATCCCCTTCGTGTTGGGGACAGGGAACTGCTACTGAGCTTCGTTTCCATGGGTAACCCTCATGGCGTTTGTTTTGTGAACCAATTGCCTGGTTTCCCTCTGGCTGATCTGGGCCCAATCATAGTGCATCACGAGCTTTTCCCCCAGGGCTTGAACTTTGAGGTAGCCAGCGTCGCATCGCGGAAGGAGATAAGGGCTCGGGTGTGGGAAAGGGGGGTGGGAGAGACCCTGTCTTGTGGCAGTGGTGCTTGTGCTATAGCGGTGGCAGCAAGGCTGCATGACTATGTGGATCGTTGGGTGGATGTGATCTTGCCTGGGGGCCGGTTGACGGTGGGGTTGGATGTGAATGGCGGGGTATATCTCAGGGGAGAGGCTGAGCTGGTATTCGCTGGTGATTGGCCAGAGAAGGATTCCGCGCTGGGGGAACGATGAGAGTTTCCAGACGCATTGAAGGGTTGCCACCCTATCTGTTTGTACGAATCTCCGAAAAGATTGCTGAGAAGAAGGCTCGGGGGGAGAAGGTGATTAGCTTTGCCATTGGCGACCCTGATATCCCTACGCCGAGCCATATTATCGAGCGACTGTGCCAGGCCGCTAAAGACCCGGCCAATCACCGGTATCCTGAGACCTATGGATTATCGGAGTTCCGCCGGGCTATCGCCAGATGGTACGAGCAACGCTTTGGCGTAGTGCTTGATCCCGATAAAGAGGTATTACCTCTGATCGGCTCGAAGGAGGGTATCGGGCATATTGCCTTGTGCTTCGTTGACCCTGGCGATATTGCTCTTATTCCTGACCCGGCCTATCCTGTCTACTCCGTAAGCACGATGTTCGCCGGTGGCGAGTGCTATTTTATGCCTTTGACCGAGGAAAACGGTTTTCTGCCTGACCTGGGGCAGATACCACCAGAAGTAGCCCGCCGTGCCAAGCTGTTATGGCTGAATTACCCCAACAACCCGACGACGGCAGTCGCCGGAATTGACTTCTTCCAGAGGGTGGTCGAGTTTGCCAAGAAGTATGACCTGGTGGTCTGTCATGATGCTCCGTACACGGAGGTGGCTTTCGACGGCTATCGACCGGTCAGCTTCATGCAAGTGCCTGGGGCCAAAGACGTCGGTATGGAATTCCATTCCTTGTCCAAGAGTTTTAACATGACCGGGTGGCGGGTAGGGATGGCAGTTGGTAACGCCCAGATGAGGGATGCTTTAATGAGGATCAAGTCGAATCTTGATTCTGGGATTCCCCAGGCTATTCAGTATGCCGCTATTGAGGCTTTGCTAGGGGATCAGGGATGCATCAGGGAGCACAATGTGATCTATGAGCGGCGGCGTGATGCCATGGTAAAGGCTCTTCGAGAGATGGGCCTCCGAGTGACTCCACCCAAAGCCAGCCTCTATATCTGGGCGGGAATCCCTGAAGGCTACACCGCGGAGGAGTTCGCCACTAGGTTGTTAGAGGATACCGGGGTGGTGGTTACCCCTGGTACAGGCTATGGGAGGTACGGGGAGGGCTATGTACGCCTTTCGCTGACCGCCACTGATGACGAGATCGCAGAGGGGTTGGATCGCCTATCAAGGTGGCACGCTTCTGGGGGTAAAGGGTAAACCCAGAAAAGTATAGGCACCGTGACATAACAAGATATTTGTTCGTGCCATATTTGACATAAAATGGGTGTGATTGACATAAGCGTTTGACATAAAGGAGGCATTATCCCCGGCAAACTCTATTCCACGGCAGAGAACAAAGAGCGGGCTGTGCTGGTCGGTGTGGGGATAAAGAGTGGCAATGCTGGCTGGCCAATAGAGGACTCCATAGCTGAACTAGCCAACCTGGCTGATACGGCCGACATTGAAGTAGTGGGTGAAATGATACAGAGGTTAGACAGGCCATCCCCTACATCCTATTTAGGCAGGGGCAAACTAGAGGAACTGGTGGCTCTCAGGGGCGAGACTGGATACGATGTGGCCATCTTTGACGGTGAGCTTTCACCGCGACAGCAAAGGCATTTGGAGGAGGCTCTTCAGGTTAAGGTTATCGATCGCACTGCGCTAATCCTGGATATCTTTGCCAGGCATGCCCGTACCCGTGAGGGGCAGTTACAGGTAGATCTGGCGCAGAGTGAGTATTTGTTGCCTCGTCTGGCCGGGCAGTGGAGTCACCTGGAGAGGCTGGGCGCCGGCATCGGTACCAGAGGGCCTGGAGAGACACAGTTGGAGACCGATAGGCGACTGATCGAGCGAAGGATTCAGCGCTTGAAGAGGGAGATCGACGCGGTGCGTAAGCACCGTGCCCTGTACCGCAAGCGCCGGAAGAGAGGCGGTGTTCCTATGGTATCGCTTGTCGGTTATACCAATGCCGGGAAGAGTACGCTGCTGAACACACTGGGCAAGGCCGATGTACTGGTGGAAGATAAGCTATTCTCTACCCTCGATCCGGTAACGCGCCGTATAACCTTGCCTAACCAACGGCCCATTCTGTTGAGTGATACCGTAGGCTTCATCCATAAGTTGCCTCCCACTGTAGTGGCCGCTTTTAGGGCGACGCTAGAGGAATTAGAGGAGGCGGATTTACTGCTGCATGTGGTGGATATAACCCACAAGAATGCGGCCGAGCAGTGTCAGACGGTGGAGGACATATTGAGGGAGCTCAATCTGGGCCATAAGCCGAGGTTTACCCTGCTCAATAAGATGGACCTGTTGGGGAGCGATGGGGCAGGAGAAGACCTCTTGACGCGCCAGCTCTCTCTAAGCAGCGAGGGCGAGGGTATGTTGGCCATCTCGGCGGCTAAGGGATGGGGCATGGATAAGTTGCTGGAGGCGGTGGCAGGGATGCTGGAGGGGTATGGCGGTGCGCCAGCGGCAGGGACGTAGGGTGTTGGGCACAGCATTTCAGAAGGTCGGCTGGTTATGTCAAGACATAGG
>JBGOXA010000013.1:0-13810 GCA_041478915.1 Dehalococcoidia bacterium | reverse complement strand
CCATTGGGGAATGATTTCGTGTGAATCGCCTGCGTTTGCCTCTGCAGTTACCTACGGCCTTTTCACTACGGGCAATACCCCGGATGACTTCATTAACAGCCGCCTGATAATTCTCTGGGGATGGAACCCGGTAGAAGCTCAGAGGTCAACTGCCCCCTCTCTGAAGCAAGCCAAGGACGCTGGGGCCAGGATCGTGTGTGTTGACCCGAGATATCACAACTCAGCAGCCCTCCTGGCTGACCAGTGGATACCCATCAGACCGAGCACCGACGCTGCTATGCTGATAGCCATGGCCTACGTCATTATCACAGAAGGTCTTCAAGATCAAGCCTTCATCGATACCTACACCGTTGGTTTTGATCGATACAAAGACTATGTCCTCGGCAAGGAAGACGGCATAGCCAAGACGCCGGCCTGGGCAGAAGCCATTAGTGGCGTGCCTGCTGCGGTAATTGCTGACCTGGCCAGGGATTATGCCAGGATGAAACCGGCGGCACTGGTGGCTGGCTGGGGCCCTGGGCGTACTGCTTATGGCGAACAGTACCACCGGGCGTCAGCAGTCCTGGCGGCAATCACGGGTAATGTCGGCCTACACGGCGGCTATCCAGGCATTGTGGGATCCTTAGGTTATATGCCCGCTCAACCCACGCTACCGATACCCTGGGGTTGCTGCATCATGCCGTTGGGGGATAACCCGGCGGCCCACTCGGCACCGAGCACGCCGTTCAACTCTTGGTACTACAGCACTACAGGGATCCACAACTGCAAGACGGGTGATGCCATACTTCGGGGGAAAGCGGGAGGGTATCACACTGATCTCAAACTGGCGTATGTTACCAATTGCAATCCGGTTAACCAGTATGCAGACGTCAACAAGATGGCCAGGGCTTTAAGGACACTGGAGTTCATCGTCGTCCATGAGATATTTATGACGCCCACAGCCAGGTTTGCCGATATCCTGCTGCCGGTCAATATGCCCCTGGAAAGAAATGATATCTCCCAAAGCTGGCTGCTGTCACCGCCATGCTTTACTTATGTGAATAAAGCTGTTGATACACCTTATGAATGCAAAAGCGACCTGGAGATATGTGGAGAGCTGGCAGCCAGGCTGGGCATCCCTGATTACAACGAGAAAACGGAAGACGAGTGGCTGAGGGAGACGGTCAGATCAATCGAGGCTATCAAGGATCATGATTATGACGACTTTAAGCGCAAGGGAATTCTGCAGGTGGAGCTACCTGAGTACGTCCCTTTCAAAGAGCAGATTGAGGACCCTAAGAACAATCCCTTCCCTACGCCATCGGGAAAGATTGAGATATATTCTCAGGGATTGGCGGATCTCGGCGATCCCTTGTTACCGCCTATTCCCAAGTATATGGAGCCTCGGGAAGGCCCCGCCGGGCCTATGGTTGAGAGATATCCTCTTCAAATTGTAACGTTCCATGCCCAGACACGGGTCAAGAGTCGGTTTCACAACATCCCCTGGCTGAGAGAACTCGAGCCTCAGAGGCTATGGATCAACTCCATAGATGCTCACGCAAGGGGTGTCAGAGACGGTGATATGGTGAGGGTATTCAATAACAGGGGGCAGATGGTTATCACTGCCTCGGTCACTGAGAGGATCATGCCCGGGGTGATCAGTTTGGCCGACGGTGCCTGGTTTGATCCCGACGAACGCGGGGTGGATAGGGGTGGATGCGCCAACATCTTCGCTGGTGATGAGATGTCGCCAGGAGGTTCCTTTGCCCATAATACCACTCTAGTCCAAGTCGAGAAGGCGTAGGTTATGCCACTGCGGGCTCTGCATAGCAATGTCGTGAAAAGATTGAGGAGGTAAAGCTAAAATATGCAGACAGAATTCTACTTCGACCAGACCAGATGTACTGGCTGTTTCACCTGCGTTGTAGCTTGCAAAGACTGGCATGATGTTCCCGCAGGGCCAGCCAGTTGGATGAGAGTGACGACGATCGAGAAGGGAAAATGCCCAGATGTGTTCGTCGCCTTTCTGGCTGCTGCCTGTTATCACTGCACGAAACCGGCTTGTGTTGACGCCTGCCCGGCCAGTGCTATCACCAAACGGAAACAGGATGGTATTGTGGTAGTGGATAGGGAGGCGTGCCTAGGGAGAGACAAATGTCAGTTGTGCCTTGAGTCTTGTCCCTATGATGCCCCGCAGTTCGGTGCTGAAGAGAGTGCCAAGATGCAGAAGTGCGACCTCTGTCTGGAGAGGTGGGCTGAGCATAAGAAGCCAATATGTGTTGATGCCTGTCCCATGCAGGCTTTGGATGCTGGTTCCGTAAAGGAGCTAAGAGCAAAGTATGGTGATAATAGGGAGGCAGAGGGCTTCGTTTACTCCCCCAAGCTGATCCCTTCGATTGCGTTCAAACCCAAAAAAGATGCCAAAGGGCTTGCCGTCCAAAAGATTGAAGTCGCACCAGGCTGCCGGACGGTCAGCTAGAGGTTACAGGCAGATAAGGGAGCAACTCGATAAACCAAAAGTGCCCTCTGCTAAGCCAACTGAGCCGGGACCGATAACCGAGGAAGAAAAGAAAAAATCTTGGAGGATATTGACAGATTCTTCAAGAAAGAACCTGAGGAAGGCTGAAGTTGCTTGAAAAGCAGCCGTTCAAACCTGTCTCAGATTGATGGTGAAAGAGGAATCATGCTTACCAAATATGGCGAGTTCCTTTGTCATCAGATTGCGTCAAGTTTTCATCATGTAGATTCGAAGTCAATTCGCAAGTTTGACAGAGGAGAGACTAGCTGCCTAAGATATTTTTGTTTAATTGGGCTAACATGGTGGCTGCCCTCAATGGGGCTTCGGCCAGACTAAACGTTACTTGATAGACCACCATGCGCTATATGAATTTAAGGCCGAGAAGCAGGATATGGTGAGGATTACCGATTGGCTGCCTCAGGTAATGGAGTAGATCCGGATTTTGGAGAAGCGAAACGGCGTCACCGTCTCTATCCAGATATTCGTACAGCGCCAAGACTATGCCCATCGTGATGGGAAAAGTTGGCTCGTAGCGGCGGCAGAGGTGCCCAGATGAATGAGTTCTTCGCGGCTTGATCTGATTCTCCGAACCGCCGCGGGAAGGAGGGAATGTATGTCACTCGGAAGGCCAGTGAAGACGGACCCTGGGGTGAAGGTAATCCGTACTGTCTGCCCCTTTGGCTGCGGCATCGGCTGCGGTGTTCTGGCCCATGTGAAGGATGGCGTCCTGGTCAAGGTCGAGCCCAGTGACCACCCTGGTACCAGCCACATCTGCGTCCGAGGATTGTCAGCCACCAAGCTGGCGTATCACCCCGACCGGCTAAAATATCCTCTGAAGCGCCTGGGGGCCAGGGGTGAGGGCAAATGGCAGCGCATATCTTGGGAGGAAGCTCTGGATACCATCCAGGCCAGGTTTAAGGAGATCACTGCCAAGTACGGCTCAAGCTCCCTGGCGTTTGTATCTACGGGGGTGGGAGCTTTAGCTAACCTTCTCTCCGTGGGCTTCGCCGGTGCCTGTCAGGGGACCTTCATCTTGCCAGCGGGCTTGGGAGACTCCGCCGGTCCGTGTGCTGACCAGCTCTGCTATGGGGCCTATATGTGGTTTGGGGAGGACTATACCAACCGATTTGACAAACCCGCCTTCTGCGTAATGTGGGGAAACAACGCCGCGGAAACTGAACCCCTTAAATGGCACCGGATCAGAGATGCCAAGGAGGGTGGTGCCAGACTGGTTGTCATCGATCCCAGGTTCACCACCACCGCCTCTAAGGCAGACGAGTACATCCGTATCAGGCCGGGCACTGATGCTGCTCTGGCTCTGGGAATGATGCACGTCATCATCGCCCGCCAACTCCAGGATAACGCCTTCCTCAGTCAATACACAGTCGCCCCTTTCCTGGTACGCACCGATAGCGGCATGTACTTGAGAGAGAAAGATGTATATTCGGGCGAGTCGCAGAAGTACCTGGTGTGGGACACCCAAACCGGTGGGCCTCTAGCCTATGACACACCACAGGTAGCGCCAGCTTTGACCGGTACCTACAAGGTGAAAGGAGTTGAATACAAGCCTGCCTTTCAAGCCCTGACTGAACTGGCGCAACAGTACCCACCGGACAAGGCCGCAGAAATAACCGAAGTGCCAGCGAATACCATCGCTAGGCTGGCTGTGGAGTACGCTACCAGGAAACCCGCTGCTTCCTATAGAGGCATGGGCTGTACCAGAGGGTCCCTTTACGGCGACCTCAGCTACCGGGCGGTAAACACCCTGGCGGCGGTGACAGGCAACATCAGCCTCCGTGGTATCGCCGCCCACCAGTACAACCCGGCAGCTTTCTTCACCCGTGGCGTTCCCAGCTTCATCACGTTGCTTCAGATGTATCAGACTATCCTCACCGCGCAGCCCTACCCCATAAAGGCGCTTTGGATGACCAGACACAATCTGATTAACCAGGACCCCAACTTCAACCTGGTGACCAGGGAGCTCCTCCCCCGTCTGGAACTGGTGGTTGTCGTCGACATGTTCATGACCACCAGCGCCCAGTATGCTGACATCGTCCTTCCCGCCTGTAGCTCCTACGAGGCGACTGACCTCGTTGCTCCCATTGGCAATGGTTCCCATAACTACCTCCAGTTGCAACAAAAGGCGATAGAGCCTCTCTACGAGTCCAGGTCTGACCTGGACATCTTCGCCTCACTGGCAAAGAGAATGGGCATGGACGATTTCCTGGATAAGACCGTCGAGGAGTACATCGAGATAATGCTAGCCTCAGGTCTTCCCTCCATGGAAGGAATAACCATAGAAAAACTGAAGGAGGGCCCGTTACTTCCCGCGCCGCATGAGACACCCGCCTTTACTACCCCATCGGGGAGGATGGAGTTCTACTCGGAGAAGTTAAAGGAGTTTGACCAGGAGCTTCCGGTTTTCCTGGAACCGCTGGAGAGCCCGCGTAAGCCGGCGGCCCAGAAGTACCCTCTTTCTCTCTCCACCACCCATCCCAAGTACCGGCTCCACTCCATGTTTGCCAATATCCCCTGGATCCGGGAGCTAGACCCTGGGCCAGCGCTGGATATGAACCCGGTCGATGCCAAGCCGAGAGGCATCAAGGATGGAGACCTGGTTCGCGTCTTCAATGATAGGGGAGGGGTTAAAGTGAGGACCAGAGTACATCAGGGTATCAGGCCAGGCACGGTCAACATCTGCCAGGGTTGGTCTCCCGGCGATTACGTGGAGGGCACTCACCAGGCACTGACCCACCAGACACTGAACCCGGCCCAGGCAGCCATTTATGAACCCAATGCGGCTTTCTACGACACGCTGGTTCAGGTTGAGCTGGTGAAGAAGGAGTAGCAAAGTGGCCAAGAGATACGGATTGGTTATCGATCTTGAAAGGTGCACTGGCTGCCATACCTGCACTATAGCCTGCAAGGTGGAGAACAACATGGAGGTAGGTTCGGGGATAAGGGTTGAGACGATTGGGGGAGGCCATCTGGATACGCCAGCGGGCAAGTACCCCCAACTAAGCATGCATTATCTGCCCACAGCCTGCATGCATTGCGCTGAGCCGCCATGCCGTGATGCCTGCCCCACTGAGGCCATATATCAGCGCCCCGATGGCCTTGTTCTGATAGATGAGGAAAAATGTAACGGCTGTCAGGAGTGCATCGCGGCCTGCCCGTACCAGGCCCTGGTCTATGATGCCGAAAGGGCTGTCGTACGCAAGTGTAACCTGTGCCTGGAGCGAATCGATCGGGGCTTTCAGCCCTTCTGTGCTTTGTGCTGTGGAGACGAGGCCATATACTTTGGAGACCTGTCAGACCCCGAGAGCGAGGTGTCAAAACTGATAGCCCAGAGAAGCGCCTACACCCTTAAGCCGGAACTAGCCACAGGGCCTGCGATTCATTACTGCCCTGTAACGAGTCGGAGGCAAGCCCAGAGCGCTGCGGCTGGGGCGCCAGGAATAAACACCGAAAAAAGTGCCACATCGGCCGAGAACCGGGCAATGGTGGAGCCGGGTGAAAGGATAGTGCGCACGGCCAGTCCCTTTGGCTGCGGCCCATTCTGCGGTATCCTGGCCCATGTCAAGGATGGCGTCTTGGTCAAGGTTGAGCCCGGGGATTTCCCAGGTACCAGCCACATATGCCATCGGTGTCTGGCTACTGTAAAGCTAGTATATCATCCTGACAGGCTAAAACATCCTATGAAGCGCCTGGGTGAAAGGGGTGGGGGCAAGTGGCAGCGCATATCCTGGGATGAGGCCCTGCATATCATAGCAGTCAGGCTGAAAGAAATCAGTGACAGGTATGGCAGTAGCTCCTTGGCCTGGACGACGGGGGGAGGAGTATTTCCAGCTCTGGCTACATTCGCCACTGCGGGTTTTGCGGGTGCCTGTGGAGGAACCTTTTTCTGGCCGGGGGGCATGGGAGACGCGGCCCTCCCTTGTGCTGACACGGCTTGCTACGGCACCATCTGGCCATATGGGGATGATTACACCATGAATTTTGACAGCCCTGCACTGTGCTTATTGTGGGGAGATAATTGCGCCGAAACCGGGCCTTTCAAATGGCGCAAGATCAGGAACGCCAAGGAGAGGGGAGCCAGGTTAGTCGTTATTGACCCCAGGTTTACTACGACAGCGTCTAAGGCGGACGAGTATATACCTATCAGGCCAGGCACCGATGCAGCCCTGGCCCTGGGGATGATGAACGTCATCCTGGGCCGGGGGCTTCAAGATACCTCTTTCATCAGCCACTACACGGTGGCGCCTTTCCTGGTACGTGGTGACAACGGCATGTTCTTGAGGGCTAAGGACATCGACACCGCGGAATCCGAAAAGTATATCGTCTGGGACACCGAAACAGACACACCCCAAAGCTCCGATATTCCCAGCGTAGCGCCAGCCTTGACCGGTGTTTATAGGGTGAAGGGAGTGGAGTGCAAGCCAGCCTTCCAGTTGCTGACAGAGTTGGTCCAGGAATACCCACCGCATAGGGCTTCTGAGATAACCGAGATACCGGTCGACACCATTACCAGGCTAGCTATTGAATATGCCAGCATGAAGCCAGCCGCTTCCTGTAGATCCACCGGCTGCACCAGAGGAAGTTTCCATGGTGACCTCAGTATCCGAGCCATAAATACCCTGGCAGCCATTACCGGCAACATTAGCTTTGAGGGTCACGCGCCCTTCCAGCTCAACATGGGAGCCTTCATGACGCGGGGCGCTCCCAACTTTATGACGCTGCTGGGGATCTACGATGCTATCCTCAGCGGTAAGCCCTATCCCATCAAGGCACTTTGGATGTCCAGGCATAATTTGATAAATCAGTTGCCAAACTTCAACAAGATCACCAGGGAGCTTCTACCCCGCCTGGAGCTCATAGTTGTCGCTGATCTGTTCATGAGCACGAGTGCCCAATATGCCGACATTGTTCTTCCCGCCTGCAGTTTTTACGAGTCCACCGATTTGGCTTCACCAATCGGCATTGGAGGGCACAATTATCTCCAGTTGCAACAGAAAGTGATAGAGCCCCTGTATGAGTCTAGATCAGACTTCGATATGCTGGCCGCTCTAGCCAGGATAATGGGCATGGGGGGCTACATGGAGGAGACCGCCGAAGAAGCAGTTAAGCTTGTGCTCGCATCAGGTGATCCCTCTGTGGAGGGGATAACATGGGAGAAGCTGAGGGAGAGCCCTATGCCTCCGGCGCCGCACAGCGTGCCTGATTTCGCCACGCCGTCAGGAAGGCTTGAGTTCTACTACGAGAGGTTAAAGGAGTTCGGCCAGGAGTTGCCGGTGTACTTAGAGCCTCTGGAGAGTCAACGCACACCGCTGGCTCGGAAGTACCCGCTATCTCTTTTCACGCCGCATACTAAATACCGACATAATTCCATGTTTGCTAACGTTGCCTGGGTTCGGGAGCTTGATCCGGAGCCAATGCTGGAGATGAACTCCGCCGATGCCCAACTCAGAGGTATTCAAGATGGAGACTTGGTTCATGTCTTTAACGATAGGGGCAACGTCAAGCTGAGAGCCAAAGTCCATCGAGGAATCAGGCCAGGGTTGGTAAGCGTCTGTCAGGGATGGTCCCCTGGCCATTACGTTGATGGCAACCATCAGGCCTTGACCCACGACACTATTAACCTGGCCCAGCAAGCCGTCCTTGAGCCGAACGCGGCCTTTTACGATACCCTGGTCGAGGTCAAACGGGTTGAGGAGGTGTGAGCAAAGTGGCCAAGAGATACGGGTTAGTAATTGACCTGGAAAGATGCACTGGATGCCAGACCTGCGCCATAGCGTGCAAGGTGGAGAACGGCATCGAGATAGGTTCGGGGATGAGGGTGGAGACGGTCGGCGGCGCTCACAGGGATACCCCCGCTGGGGAGTATCCCCGGCTGAGCATGTACTTTCTACCCATAGCCTGCATGCATTGCGCTGAGCCGCCATGCCGTGATGCCTGCCCCACCGAGGCCATCTACCAGCGCTCCGATGGCCTTGTTCTGCTAGACGAGGAAAAATGCAATGGCTGCCAGGAGTGCGTTGCCGCCTGTCCGTACCAGGCCCTGGTCTATGATGCCGAAAAGGCTGTGGCGCGTAAGTGTAACCTGTGCCTGGAGCGAATCGATCAGGGCTTTCAGCCCTTCTGCGCCGTGTGCTGTGGGTACGGGGCCATATTCTTCGGCAACCTGGCAGACCCGAAGAGCCCGGCCTCACTGGTGGTTGCCCAGAGACGTGCCTACGTGCTACGGCCCGAACTGGCAACAGGGCCGGCGATTCACTACTGCCCTCCCATCGGCCCGAGGCGGGACTAGAGAAGCAAGGCCGAGGCATTGTTGGTACTCGCCTATGGTGTTGGAGGGTGCTTGTGGAGATCGGCTGTCCCCGTTAGAGAAGTCAGAGGCTGACGGGGGCGGAACAATAATAGCGAGTCAATGAAAGGAGGATAGTCATGTTGACGAAGTACGACGAATTCCTGTGCCACCAGATCACTTCCACCTTCGATCATCCTGCAACCAGCGCTCGAGAATGGACGGAGAGGATCTGGTTCCTTGCCCATGATACAAAAGGAGACTTCATATTGGTAGCTGGCTTCGGCTATTATCCCAATCGCAATGTGATGGATGCGTTTACGTGCCTGGCCATCGAGGGGAAGACCCAACACGTCGTCAGGGCATCCCGTGAGCTCCGCCCTCGCATAGACGAAGTCACCGTTGGCCCTTTTTCATGGGATGTAGTTGATCCCATGAAGAAAGTCAGAGTCATGCTGGGTGATAACGAGTACGGCGTGAGCTATGACATATTGTTCGATGCCACCATGCCGCCCCATGAGGAAGAGCCACCGCAGTTCTTCCGGAGTCGGGGGAGGGTGGTCGAAGACATCCGCCGGTACTGGCAGGTTGGCAAGCCCAGCGGCTGGATCAAGGTCGATGGCCAGACCCATAAGATCGACCCTCGCTCCTGGCGGACGGAGAGAGACCGTTCGTGGGGCGTCAGGCGCGGCGCTGTAGAATACCAGGAGACTGGCGTGCAACTTGGCGAAATCCCCATTGGATACTTCTACAGCGGAGCAGCCTGGCAATTCAACAATTGGGGCGCAGTCTATCATATTAGAGGAGACTGGGATGGGAGCGTCAGTAACTTCAGTGGCGGGATTTTCTACCCGCACGGGAGTGGTAAGCCGGAGATGCGGCTCGCCAGTATGGAGCACAATTTCACCTTTCGCACCGACATGCCCGGGCTTCGGCAGGTGAACGGTGGCAGCGTCACTCTGAAGGCCATGGACGGCTCCAGTAAGAAGGTATCCCTTCGGCCGCTGGGTGTAGTGTACCTTGGGCCAGGAGGGTATAGCTATGCCAACTACCGTGGATTCACCCATGGATTGTGGATGGGCCCGTCGTGGACGGACGGCTTCATCTTGGACATCGCCAACCCGGAAGTGCTCCGCGAAATCACGTATCTTGAAGAACTGGTATGCGAACTTAAGTGTGATGGCCAAATCGGATACGGCATGACAGAGGTGATGGTGATTGGGAAGTATCCCAAATACGGGTTTCAAGGATACTAGCGAGAAATGACTCAAACAGCAGTGCCCCGAAAGTGGTGGAAAAAGGGATCGGTATATCTTATCCTATGGTAAAGGTAAGCAAGACAAGGGCTACTGCATGCCATCGGGAGGAAGGTTTGCAGTGACAGAAATAGCCAATCTCAAGGAAAGGCTGGAAGCATATCTTAGGACAAAGTTTCCACAGCGGAAGCAGCTTGCTGTGACAGAGTTCAACAGAGTCGCCGGAGGCTATTCCAGCATGACCTATTTCTTCACGGCAAGCTGGCAAGAGTCACGAGGCCCGGTTTCTGAAACTCTGGTTATCAGGATGTTGCCGGAGATGGGCCCTGTTCCACCCTACGATATTAGGCCCCAATACGAGGCGATGACAACGGTTCATCGCGGTGGCCTTCCCGTACCTAAAATCCACTGGCTGGAAATGGACAGCGGCGTCCTGGGACACCACTTCTTTGTGATGGACAAGGTTGACGGAGAGATGATGATGTTCGTCTATCCACGCGAACCGCAGTTCCAGACCCAGTTGAAGCAGGAGTATATTGATTACCTGGCGAAGATCCATGCACTGGATTGGCGGCCTCTCAACTTTTCATCTCTGCAACCGCCCCAAAGCAATCGGCACCATGCCGAAAGGGAGATCGAAAGATGGCAGTGGGCAATGGAGCGAAACCAGTACGGCCCCCAGCCACTGCTCACAGAAGCCTTGGTCTGGCTGAAAAACAATATACCCCCGGCTGAACGGACATCGCTCTGCCACGGTGACTACACTGCGGCCAATATGTTCTGCCGCGATGGTCACATTGTAGCCATTTTCGACTGGGAATTGGCTTCCCTGGGTGACCCTGTCAGTGACCTTGGCTTCGCTTGCATGATGAACGAGACCATGAGGTGGGGTTTCTGGGATGATAAGGAGTTCATCAGGGCCTACGAGAAGGCATCTGGGGTGAAGGTAAGTGAGGGAAGCTTCTTCTTCTGGAAACTGTTGAGCTATGTAAAGCTGGCGGTAGCCGAGTTGGGGGCCATCAGGACAGCCCTTGAGTCCGAAAAACTTGAAGTACACCAATTTACCCATTTAGTGCTATCGCGCCGCATCTTCAAGGCAGTAGCTGACATGCTGGGATTCTAAACGCAAGGCCTAATCTGGAGGAGGTCATATGTCCGAACCTTGCTTTCCGGTGAAACCGATTCTGGAAAAGTGTGCTGAATTCTTGGAGCAGGCCATATTGCCAGGACTGAACGAACCATTGTTAATCCAGAAAACGTATTTGACTTCTGTAGCACTGCGTATCCTGGCGAATACAGTGGAAGAGAAGGGCCGGGACCTGATCGATGAGAATAATGGCATGAGGGAAGTCCTGGGCAGGGTACTGGAAGAACTCCGGAGGAAGGACACCCTGTCCCAAAGACAGGCCAGTAATGAACTGATGGAAAAGCTCGACTGCACTCTCAAAGGGGCTGGCGCCCCTGGGGCAAGCCTTAACGAAGAAAACGCGCGCCTCAAAGGCGCTCTGGTGGATGCCATCAAGGGCCTGGATGCTCTGAGCAACGCTCTTCCCCCGGAGAATATGTCCGCCTTGAGACACCAGATACGCACCGCTATTAGACAGCAGTTAGACCACGGTCTAGCCCACCTGGAAGGGGTCCCCGTGGCCTTCTAGGCCTTCCACTGACCGCGGGTCTGAAAGGCGGGCGACACATGTGGGAGGTATGCTGAGCTAGTTGTTGCCAGAGATAAAGCAAGGAGGAAACAGAAATGGTGCAAGATCTGTCCCAGATGCAGGCCAAGCTCACTGCTTGGATACAGACGAAAATGCCCAAGGCCAGGAACCTCTCCATATCCGACCTACAAAAGCCGGGAATGGGACTTTCCAGCGAAACATACCTCTTCAACATGAGCTGGGACGAAGCAAGGCAATCGAAGTCCATAGGAGTGGTTCTCCGCGCTGCACCCCGCGGCCGGGCACCTCACCCCAAGTATGATCTGGGCCTTCAGTTCCGCATCATGAAAACCATGAAAGACAACACCGATGTGCCTGTGGCTGAGATGTTGTGGCTAGAGGAGGATCCGTCCGTCATTGGTGTGCCGTTCTTCCTGATGAAGAAACTCGAAGGGGACGTGCCCCAGGATTACCCATCCTATCATGGCACGGGGATGTACTTTGACGCCACGCCCGAGATACGGAGGAAAATGTGGTGGGGTTCCCTGCACGCTATGGTCAAGTTGCAAAAGGTGGACTGGAAGCGCCTGGGGCTGGGCTTCGTGGGGGCCCCCGGGCCTGGGACGGACCCGGTGGACCAGCAGCTTGCCTACTGGGAACGATACCTGAACTGGGTCAAGGATCATCCTGAAGAGACACATCCCATTATGGAAGCCACGCTGGCCTGGCTGAAGGAAAACCGCTACGAGCCTGACCATGTTGCCCTTTGTTGGGGGGACGCACGCATTGGCAACACGCTTTACAGCAGGCCGGATCGCAACGTGCTGGCCGTCATGGACTGGGAGATGGCGTTTATCGGCGATCCGGAATCGGATTTGGCCTGGTTCTTCATTCTGGATAAAGCACTTAGTAAGGGCTATGGTCTTCCGCCGCTTGAAGGTACGCCCACCCAAGAAGAGGTCGTGCGTCGCTATGAGGAACTCATCGGATGGAAAGTCAAGAATCTCTTTTACAATGAAGTCATGGCCACTTTCCGGTACGGACTGACAGTAATCGCCAGTATGAAGAAGATGCGGGATCGAGGGATACCTATTCCGGATGAGATGATACTGAACAACTTCTCAACCCAACACCTGTCTAGACTTCTGGGCTTGCCCTCGCCCGGGCCCGACCCATACGCTGAGGAAAAGGTGGACATCAACCAGCTTACTGTAACCGTGCAGTTCCACTTTACGGGGCCCAGCGGGTATGACTGGTACCTGGTATCCGATAAGGGAAGCATCTCGCGGCATCTGGGCTGCGTGGAAAACCCAAGTTGCACCATTAAGGCGTCACTTGAAGATTGGAGAGCGATCCAAAGCGGCCAACTCAATCGCCTTGAGGCGTGGTCAACGGGAAGGCTGGTGACCGAAGGGGATCACGGGCTGCTGTCGCTTCTGGAAGACGCGGTTGCCAAATATAGCTCCGCAGAATAGCGTTTATCTTGGATGCACCCGGAACAACCAATAACCTGCCGCCAGCCAGTCCAGCGCCATCTCCCGGATATTTTGCTGGATTGCACCCACGCCTTCTTTACCCTGGAGGGTGGTCAAGGCGTGGACATCGACGATGCAGTAGATGCAGTCGTACTCTTTCTGGAGTTCGACGTAGTTTTGAATAGCACCCAGGTAGTTGCCGATATGCTGCCTGCCCGTGGGCCGGGCACCGGAGAAAACGCGTTTCCTCATCTACTAGGCTTGCCCCTTTGCGGCCTCCATTATAGCATGTTTGGCTATGAAAACTTAAATTCAGGGGAGAACAGTAGAGTGGGTGGAGTCCTTCTGGGGAAGGACGCAATCCACCTACTCTTTGAGCAGTGGTGGGTTGCGCTGTGCTGCACCCACCCTACGACTTGTCACCCACCGTGGTGGTAGAAGCCTTTGGCGTGGTCACAGCTACTTCCGAAGCTTCGTAATGAACGCATCGACACCACCTGATGAACCCTGCCCCGAGAAAGCGCCAGTTGTGTCGCCTGCCACATATATATTCCCTGACCCATCCGCAGCCATAGCATAGGCACTGTCATTGCCACTGGTGCCAAACTGCCTCGTCCATAGCT
>JBGOXA010000256.1:0-3248 GCA_041478915.1 Dehalococcoidia bacterium | reverse complement strand
CTACCGTGCTCTCTCATGCACCTCGTAGCCCAGGCCCCTCAGTTCCTGTACCACTTTGGAGGGATCACCGGTATCCAGATGGAGGGTGAGATCCTGCTCTCCCGTGTCCGGGTGCGGTATAGTGAACATAGTGACGACCTCGACCCCTGAACGGCTAATGGTATTGAGTACCTTGGCTACCTCGGCAGTGCGCCCGCACTTGTGCACGTGAATTCTGCTGCCTGGCTTGCCTATGCCCAAAATGGGATTTACTATCTTATAGAAGAAATCATTGGTAGTAGCTATCCCCACCAAACGTCCGTCCTCCACCACTAGCGCAGACCCTACCTCTTTACCCTGGGACAGGGCCACCGCCTCCTCTACGGTCATGTCCGGGGAAACTGTAACCAGGTCCGTGACCATGACCTCCTTAACAGTGATCTTGCCCAACAGGTAGCTGAGCTCATGGATGCTGAAGGTGGTCAGCTTTGACGGCCCGGACCTATCTAAAGCATCCCGGCTGACTATGCCCACAAGCTTCGCTTTGTCCACCACAGGCACTCGTCTTAAATGGTGGAAATCCATTACCCTCTTTGCATCAGCCAAAGACGTGCTGCTGGGGATGGTGACGATATTGGTAGTCATCACGTCGCGCATAAGCATGGCTGCCTCCTTTTTGATACTGTCAACACGCTAGCGAAGCAGAAGACAATCCGAGAATGGTTACCTCCAAGTCTACTCACACCTGCCGACTAGCATAGAAAGCTGTTAACGCTATTATAGCATGTCAGCCCAACCTCGGTATAAACTGGGGCCTCCCAAATTAGCGATTGCCTTTAGAGAACCAGTATTGCCATGAAAATACTAGCTGTGGTGCCTCCAGTGTAACCTTGTGTCCCAGGCCCTCGATCACTCTCCACGGCCCTGGTTTCAAATTCGGCGATTCGGGCTGGCTCAGGCGGCTTGACGTAGCATTGCCCGGTACCCTCACAGCAAGCCCACCGGGTCAATGTTCACTGCCCAACCTTGCGGCAGAGGCATATCGGCCAGAAGGTGAGCCGGATCGGAGCCGCGAAGGATGATCTGCCAGCGAAATCGCCCGCGCACCTTGCGGAAGAACATGGGGGCAGGGCCAACCAGTCCTATGTCCAGGCCTTCTGAGTCTATCTGTTCTCTTAGGCGATGGTGTAGCCTCTGTGACTCCCGCTGGCATATCTCATTGTTGGTATGGCTATAAACGAGAGAAGCCAATCGGCTGAATGGTGGATTTCCGTGCTGCCGCCGGTAGGCAATCTCCTGGCGGTAAAAGGAAGCATAGTCGTGCTTGGAACCGTGAGCAATGGCATAGTGCTCCGGGGCGTATGTTTGCGCCACAACTCGCCCTGGGCTGGCACCGCGCCCCGCTCTCCCCGCTACCTGACTGAGAAGCTGGAAGGCACGTTCACACGATTGAAAGTCGGGAAAGTGGAGGATGGTGTCGGCGGAGATAATCCCCACCAGGGTGACTTCAGGAAAATCCAGCCCCTTAGCAATCATCTGCGTCCCAATCAGAATATCGGCCTGGTGGGCACGAAACCGGCTTAAAATTTGTTGGTGGCTGTTTTTCCCTCTGGTGGCATCCCAGTCCAAGCGCAGTGTCCTTGCCTCGGGAAAGGCGTGGGCTGTCTCCTCCTCTACCCTCTGAGTGCCGGTGCCCAAGAACTTGATTCTCCGGCTCCAACACGCCGGACAATAGGTCGGGACTGATTTTCTGCGGTTACACTGGTGGCACACCAGCATCTCCTCCCGGCTATGATAAGTCAGAGGCAGATCACAGGCACTGCACCTGAGGACAAAGCCACAATCCCGGCATTGAACTATAGTCGCCGTACCTCTGCGGTTGAGGAAGAGGATTATCTGCTCCTTGGCTGCCAGAGTCTCGGCGATAGCTTTGCTCAGTGAGCGGCTGAAGATACTCCTGTTGCCTGCCTTGAGCTCCTGGCGCATATCAACCACCTCTACTTCGGGAAGAGGTGACTCTCCTCTGATGGTGATCCGCCCGGGAAGATGGAGTAACCGATATCCACCGGTCTGAGCCAGACAAAAGCTTTTCACGTCGGGGGTGGCACTACCCAGGACTACCACGGCACCACTCAGTTCCGCCATCTTGAGGGCTACCTGCTGTGCGTGGTAGCGAGGTGACTGATCCTGTTGCTTGTAGGTCCACTCGTGCTCCTCGTCGATAACGATCAGCCCCAGGTCGGGTTGTGGAGCGAAGATGGCACCACGGGGGCCAATAACTACGTCAAAACCTCCTTCTCTCACCCGGTGCCACACATCATACTGTTGTCCTAGAGTCAGCTCGCTGTGAAGGACGGCTACCCGCTGCGGAAAGCGAGAGGCAAAGCGTTCAATTGTCTGTGGAGTAAGGGCAATCTCAGGCACGAGGACAATGCCCCGCTTGCCCAGGGAGATCGCCTCTGCCAGGGAGCGTAAGTAGACCTCTGTCTTACCGCTACCAGTAACACCGTAGAGAAGGAATGCCGTGGCACCGTCCCTGGCGGATTGCCTTAGAGCATCTTGAATGTGATGAAGAGCCTCTTCCTGGGCAGCGGTCAGGGTCGGGGGGATAGCAGCGGGGTAGCTGTGGTACGCCAGGGGATCGCGCAGGACCTGGACATACTCAGTAAGGATAAGCCCTTTGTTCTCCAAGGCTCTGGCCACTGCTGGGGTGCTACCCACTTCCCTGGTAGCTTCCTGGCGGAGAATGGGCAGTTGCCTGGTGAGCAGGAGTTTGAGGAGGGCAGCCTGCTTTGGAGCGGTACGAGCCAGGTCCTTGGCTGCCTCTTGGGCCATCTTTACTTCCACCGCCAGGTTTAGATAAGGCAAGACCTTTGGCTTCACCTTTATCCTTCCCATCTCCTCGGTCTTGGTGACCAGGCCCTGATGCAGAAGGCGATTCAACACCAGGCTGGCCTTTTTCTCGCCCATAGCCTTCTCCACTGTTGCCAGAGTAACCCCGCCCCCTGTCTCCAGGAGGTGCATCAACTGCTTCTCATCAGGAGTGAAGAGGTCAGCATCGACTGCCCGGGCTTTCGGGGATAGCTGTAAGAAGGTGATTAGCTTCCTCTCAAATCCGGGTGGCAGCATCAGGGCAACAGCATCGAAGAAGGGAGCCAGATAGTATTCACTTATCCAGCGGGCCAGTTGAATCTGAAGGGGCGTCAGCACGGGGCAAGAATCAATGACCCCGGCGATCTCTCTTGTTTCCTCTACAGCAGGGCGGTCGG